>NZ_WBKP01000029.1 GCF_009602465.1 Cumulibacter manganitolerans
AGCGACTCGCGGACGGGATCAAGGACCAGATTCGGAACACGGCTACGCTTCACCTACGGAGTGCCTCTCTGCGTGATGGACCTTGAGCTTCAGCAACCCAAGAATCCCGCGCCAGACAGGCACTTCCGTGCTTTACACGCCGTACTCACCCCCGACCACGTGAATCCCGAGGCTAGCGGCTCCGCTCGCTCGACGACCAGAGAAGGGCTCGGCGGCCGGGAAGCTCGGCGGCCGTGGAAGGCTCGGTGACCCTGCAGGGGGCCGACGACCGTTGACCGCCTGCGGGCGTCTCGACGTCGCTTCGCCTATCGGCTCCGCTCGCTCGACGACCGTTATCACGCTCGACCGTTAGCAGACCGACGACCGTTGAGGGTTAGTCCTTGAGCTGGCGTTCGGTCTCGATCTCGATCATGGTGTCCGGCGGAAGCAGGGGATCGGCCTTCACCGGCGCGAGCCTCTTGGTGCGCGCCTGCCGCTTGCTCAGGTAGCCGGCCAGCCGCGACAGCGAGTAGTTGATCGCGATGTAGACGCACGCCAGGACGATCGTGACCGGGATGAAGTTGTCGTATCCGGTCGCGATCAGCTGCCCTTGGCGGACCAGCTCGCCGTACCCGACGATCAGGCCGAGCGAGGTGTCCTTCAGCGCCACGACGCTCTGGCTGATGATGGCCGGCAGCATCGTGCGGATCGCCTGCGGGGCGAGGATCTTGCGCAGCGTCTGGCTGCGGGTCAGGCCGATCGAGTACGCCGCCTCACGCTGTCCGCGCGGCACCGACTGGACGCCGGCGCGGAAGATCTCCGCGAGCACCGATCCGTTGTACAGCGTCAGACCGATCACCAGCGAGGCGAGCGCGCCCTGGCCCTTGCCGAGACCGGCGTTGTCCATCACCGTGGTGATGCCGAGGTTGTTGGAGATCGACTGCAGCGTGTCGGCGAAGCCGAGGAACACGAACAGGATCAGCAGCACGAGCGGCACGGCGCGGAAGAACTCGACCACGACTGTGGAGATCGTCCGCAGGATCGCGTTGTGCGAGACCCGCATCGCCCCGAAGACGGCGCCGAAGATCAGCGAAAGGATGATCGCGAGAATCGCGGCGATCAGCGTGTTGATCAGCGCGTTGGCCAGTGAGTTCAGCGCGGTCGGGTCGGTGAAGATCGACCACTTCCGGGCGGTGAACTGCTTCGTCTCGTACATCCGGTACACCAGGTAGCCGAGGATCGCGAGGATCACGAGACTGCCGATGATGCCGGCGATCAGCTGGTTGCGCCGGGCGCGCGGCCCGGGCTGATCGAAGAGGACCGAGGCGCTCATCGGGCGACCTCCAGCTTCCGCTCGAACACTCGCGAGATCCCCGAGATTGCGAACACGATGATGATGTAGCCGAGCGCCGTTCCGAAGAACACCCAGTACAACGCCTGCGGCTCGTCGCGGATCAGGCCCTTCATCACGAACGAGGCCTCTGCGATCAGGAACGCCTCGGCCACCGCCGAGTTCTTCACCAGCGCGATCAGCACGCTCGTCAGCGGCGGGATCACCGCCCGCATCGCCTGCGGCAGGATCACGAGCTTCAGGTTCTGGTTGAACGTCAGGCCGATCGAGCGTGCCGCCTCGGCCTGGCCCGGGTTCACCGAGTTGATGCCCGAGCGCACCGCCTCGCAGACGAACGCCGAGGTGTACGTCGCGAGCGCACCGACGGCGAACCCGAACGTGTGGTCGCCCTTGATGCCCAGCAGGCCCGGCAGTCCGTAGGTGAAGACGACGAACAGCAGCACCAGGGGAGTGTTGCGGAAGATCGTGATGTACGCCGTGCCGACGGCGCGCAGCGCCGGTACCGGCGACACGCGGAAGGCCGCCAGGATCGTCCCGACCACCAGCGCGATGATGCCGGCGAGCGCGGACAGCGCGAGAGTCTTGCCGAACCCCTCGAGCAGCTTGTCGATGTTCGACGTCAGGACCGTCAGGCCCGACTGGGCGAACACCGAGAAGCCGGCGTCCGACAACAGTGTCGTAGTCACGTGTCCTTCTGCTTCCTTCCGATCTCACCGGGGTGAGAGGTGGTTCCGTTGTCCTGCAGGTGCGGCGTCTCGACGTCGCTTCGCCTAGCGGCTCCGCTCGCTCGACGACCGTTGGTGGGTCTTGCTCGATGACCGTCGGGGCCTCCTGCTCGACGACCGTTGGTGGTCTGGCTCGATGACCGTCGGGGCCTTCTGCTCGACGACCGTTGGGGGTCTGGCTCGACGACCGTCGGGGCCTCCTGCTCGACGACCGTTGGGGCGGCTTCCCCGCCCGACGGCCGCTGCGTCGAGGCGCCGTACGAGAGTGCGGGCCGGTCCGCGGCTGCGGACCGGCCCGCGACCCGTCGTTATGCGCAGGCGTCGACCTTCGGCGGCTCGGGAGCCTTCGCGCCGCCCTTGCCCAGGGTGTCGTTGAACGCCTTCTTCCAGCTGCCGTCGTCGATCATGTCCTTGATCGTCTTGCTCAGGAACTCGCACATCTGCTTGTCGTCCTTCTTGAAGCCGATGCCGTAGCGCTCCTCGGAGAACGGCTCGCCGACGACCTTGAGGTCATCGGGGTGCTGCGCGGCGTAGCCGAGCAGGATCGGGCCGTCGGTGGTGACCGCGTCGACTGTGCCGTTCAGCAGCGCGGTGACGCACTCGGAGTACGTGCCGGCCGGCTTCGGCGCGGCGCCGTACTTCTCCTGCACCGTCTTGATCGACGTCGAACCGTCGACCGAGCAGACGCCCTTGCCGGTCAGGTTCTCCGGGCCCTTGATCGAGTTGTCGTTCTTCTTCACCAGCAGCTGCTGGCCGGTCACGTAGTAGGGGCCGGCCTGGCCGACGACCTGCTTGCGCTTGTCGGTGATCGAGTACGTCGCGACGACGAGGTCGACGGTGCCGTTCTGCAGGAACGGCTCACGGTTGGCCGACACGGCCTCGACCCACTCGATCTTGTCGGCCGCGATGCCGAGCTTCGCCGCGACGTACTTCGCGACCTCGATGTCGAAGCCCTGAGGGGTATCGCCCTTCGCGGGATCCTTGTAGCCCAGGCCGGGCTGGTCGAACTTGACGCCGATCTTCACCGAGCCGGCCTTGTTGAGCGTCTCCATCGTGGAGCCGGCCTCGAAGCTGACCTTCGACTCGACCGACGGCGTGCTGCCGCCGGAGTCGCTCTTGCCGCAGCCGGTCATGGCCAGCGCCAGAGCCGACACGGCAGCGACCGCTGCAATCTTGATACGCATTCGCGTTCCTTTTCTCGTGGTGGTTCGGCATACCGTTGATCGATTGCCGGGTGGGCGGCGTACGCCGCGGGGGCTGGCTATTGGGTCTGGCGGAAGCGCTCGGGTCAGTGGTTGAGGATCTTGCCGAGGAAGTCCTTGGCGCGGTCCGACCGCGGGTTGCTGAAGAACTCGTCCGGGGTCGACTCCTCGACGATCGCGCCGTCGGCCATGAAGATCACCCGGTCGGCCGCGCGGCGGGCGAAGCCCATCTCGTGCGTGACCACGACCATCGTCATGCCCTCCCTCGCCAGGTCGGTGATGACGTCGAGGACCTCGTTGACCATCTCCGGGTCGAGCGCGGACGTCGGCTCGTCGAACAGCATCACCTTCGGGCGCATCGCGAGCGAGCGGGCGATCGCGACGCGCTGCTGCTGTCCGCCGGACAGCTGCGCGGGCATCTTCTCCGCCTGGTTGGCGATCCCCACCCGGTCGAGCAGCTTCATCGCCTCGGAATCGGCGTCCTTCTTCGACTTCTTCAGCACCTTCAGCGGACCGAGGGTGACGTTTTCCTTGATCGACTTGTGGGCGAAGAGGTTGAACGACTGGAACACCATGCCGACCTCGGCGCGCAGCTTCGCCAGCTCCTTGCCCTCCTCGGGCAGCGGGACGCCGTCGATCTTGATCGACCCCTCCTGGATCGTCTCCAGCCGGTTGATGCAGCGGCACAGCGTCGACTTGCCCGACCCCGACGGGCCAAGGATGACCACGACCTCGCCCTTGCGGATGTCGAGGTTGATGTCCTTCAGGACGTGCAGGTCGCCGTACCACTTGTTCACGCCCTGGATCTCAACGAGCGGACGCCCGTCGGCAGCGGCGGGCGTCGTCGAGGGGGCGGTTCCGGCGGCACGATCCGCCGGCCGGGCCGGATCGTCGGCCGCCGAGCCGGCTGCGACCGGGTCGTTCGCATGTGTCATGGGCCAGAAGCGTACAGAAGTCGTCAGATGCTGCCTGTTGCGCAGGCATCACAACCGTGTAACAGCACCCTATGGAATCGGTCCCTCGCGCGCGAGTATGTGCCCGCCGCTCACGAATTGGTCTCGGGTGCGAAAGGCGCGGTTAACACGAACTTCAGGCGCGCTACCCTCTAGTAGCACGACTCTAGATTTCGCCCGCCGCGGCCACCGCCGACCGGGCAACCACCTGAAAGGAGACGGTTTTGCGCCGTCCAAAACTCTTCCGCAGGGGCGCCGTGATCGCCTCGCTCCTCTCGGCGACCATGGCCCTGAGCGCGTGCGGCAGCGACAACAAGTCCGGCGGCTCGGGCGACAGCGGTAGCGGCTCCAAGGGCGGACCCGTCGTCGCCGTCGCGTTCGACACCGGTGGCCGTGGCGACAAGTCGTTCAACGACGCCGCCGCCGCCGGCCTCGACAAGGCCGTCGAGGAGTTCAAGCTGGAGAAGCCGACCGAGCTCTCGGGCAAGCCCGACGAGTCGGACGCCGACAAGGAAGACCGTCTCCGCCAGCTGGCCGACAACGGCGCCACCGCGATCGTGACCGTCGGCTTCTCGTACAAGAACGCCCTCGAGACCGTCGCGCCGGACTACCCGGACGTCAAGTTCGTGCTCATCGACAACAGCCTCGAGGCCAAGAACGTCGCCTCGTACGTCTTCAAGGACAACGAGAACGCGTTCCTCGTCGGCGCCATCGCGGCGCTGACCTCGAAGACCGGCAAGATCGGCTTCGTCGGCGGCGTCAACGAGACCCTGATCAACAACTTCGAGAAGGGCTTCACCGCCGGCGCCAAGCAGGCGAAGGCCGACATCCAGGTCGACGTGAAGTACCTGACCGAGGCCGGCGACTACTCCGGCTACAACGACCCGGGCAAGGGCAAGGTCGCGGCCGAGGGCCAGTACGACGGCGGCGCCGACGTGGTGTACGCCGCCGCGGGCCTGTCGAACAACGGTGTCTTCGAGGCGGCTGCCGAGAAGGGCAAGCAGGCCATCGGCACCGACTCCGACCAGTACCTGACCGCTGACGCCTCCTACAAGGAGTCGATCATCGCCTCGGCGCTCAAGCGCATCGACACGGTCGTCTACGACTTCATCAAGTCGGTCAAGGACGACACCTTCAAGGCCGGCACGCACGCCGTCGGCCTCAAGGAGAACGGCGTCGACTACGTCATCAACAACCCGCAGGTGAAGGCGGCCGTCGACAGCAAGATCCAGGATCTGAAGAAGCAGATCATCGACGGCAAGATCACCGTTCCGTCGGCGAACTAGCAGCACCCGCACGGCACAGGTGGCGGGCATCGTGAGCAGGTCGATGCCCGCCACAGTCGTGTCCGGCCCCACGGTCGACTGGCGACCTTCCACGGTCGTCGAGCCTCCGGACGCCCGAGCGACGCCTTTCCACGGTCGTCGAGCGAGCGAGCGCCAGCGAGCGACGTCGAGACGTGGCGACTGCGGCTTGCGTCGTCTCGACGTCGGGCTCGTTCCTCGCCCTCGCTCGACGACCGTTGGGGGGAGCGGCGTCGGACGGCCGTTGGGGAGCGACCGGAGGTCCACGACGGTTGGGGTAGGCGCCCGCGGTCGGGTCGGCCCCTTCACGGTCGTCGAGCGAGCGAGCGCCAGCGAGCGACGTCGAGACGTGGCGACTGCGGCTTGCGTCGTCTCGACGTCGGGCTCGTTCCTCGCCCTCGCTCGACGACCGTTGGAGAGCGACCGGCGTCGGACGACCGTTGGGGAGCGAGCGGCGTCGGACGACCGTCGGGGAGCGAGCGGCGGTCCACGACGGTTGGGGAGCGCCCCGCGCTCGGGTCGGCCTTGCGACGGCCGTTGGAGGTCTTCGTCCGCGAGGTCACGGGCGATGACCGGTATGTTCGCCACAGCAACCACGATGCACCCATGAGGTCGAGGTAGTCATGACAACTACGCCACCGCGAGCGGCGTCCCCCAGCAGCGCGCCGGACACCCCGGATCGCGCAGCGCTGGCAGTCGAGCTGGACGGGATCACCAAGCGGTTCCCCGGCGTCGTGGCCAACAAGGACATCTTCCTGAAGGTCCGCCGCGGCACGGTGCACGCCATCGTCGGGGAGAACGGCGCCGGCAAGTCGACGCTGATGAAGACGCTCTACGGCATGCAGCGCCCCGACGAGGGCGAGATCCGCATCGACGGCAAGCAGGTGCGGTTCGCGACGCCGTCCGACGCGATCAAGGCCGGCATCGGCATGGTGCACCAGCACTTCATGCTCGCCGACAACTTCACCGTCCTGGAGAACATCGTCCTGGGCGCCGAGAAGCTCTACGGCATCGGCGACAAGGCCCGCGAGGTGATCCGCAAGATCGGCGAGGACTACGGCCTGGAGGTCGACCCCGACGAGCTCGTCGAGAACCTCGGCGTGGGCGACCGGCAGCGTGTCGAGATCATCAAGGTGCTCTACCGCGGCGCCAAGATCATCATCCTCGACGAGCCCACCGCCGTCCTCGTCCCGCAGGAGGTCGACGAGCTGTTCGACAACCTCCGCGAGCTCAAGGCCGAGGGCTACACCGTCATCTTCATCTCGCACAAGCTCGACGAGGTGCTGTCCGTCGCCGACGACGTGACCGTCATCCGCCGCGGCACGACGGTCGCCGCCGTCGACCCCAAGCAGACCACCGCCCGGCAGCTCGCCGAGCTGATGGTCGGCAACGAGCTGCCCGAGCCCGCCACTCGCGGCAACACCGTCCAGCAGGACAACTTCGTCCTCGACGTCCGCGACCTCGTCGTCAACGACTTCAGCGGCCGCGCCGTGGTCGACCACATCAGCCTGCAGATCCGCGCGGGGGAGATCCTGGGCATCGCGGGTGTCGAGGGCAACGGGCAGGAGGAGCTCGTCGAGGCGATCATGGGCATGGACGTCATCCAGGGCGGCACCGTCACGCTGTCGGGCAAGGACATCGGCGAGTGGTCGACCCGCAAGCGCCGGGAGGCCGGCATCGGGTTCATCCCGGCCGACCGGCACCGGCACGGGTTGCTGCTCGACTCGCCGCTGTGGGAGAACCGGATCCTCGGCCACCAGACCGAGGAGCCCAACATCGCCGGGCCGCTGATCGACGCCAAGGGTGCGAAGGCCGACACCGAGCGCATCGTGGCCGCCGAGGACGTGCGCACCCCGTCGATCGACGTCACCGCCGGCTCGCTGTCGGGCGGCAACCAGCAGAAGCTGATCATCGGCCGCGAGATGGCGCACACGCCGAAGGTGCTGCTCGCCGCGCATCCGACCCGCGGCGTGGACGTCGGCGCCCAGGCCGCGATCTGGGACAAGCTCCGGGCGGCGCGCGCCGAAGGCATGGCGATGCTGCTGATCTCCGCCGACCTCGACGAGCTCATCGGGCTCTCGGACACCCTGCAGGTCATCCTGCGCGGCAGGCTCGTCCGGTCCTTCGACCCGTCGTCCGTCACCCCCGAGGACCTCGGGTCGGCGATGACCGGCGCCGACGGCGACGTCCGGCCGGCGTCCACCACGGGTCCGGGCGCCACCGCCTCCGGCACCAGCGCGACCGGCACCAGCGCGACCGGCTCCGGCGCGAGCACCGAGGAGGGATCGCGATGAGCGAGACGCCCACGACCCCCACGCAGCCGCCCAGCAGCGCCCCTCCCGTCTCCGACGAGATCACCGCTCCGTCGGTCAAGAGCACCCGCTGGCGCTCGCTGCTGCTCACCCTCGTCGCGCCGATCGCCGCGTTCATCGTGGCGCTCGTCGTCGTCATCATCGTCGTCCTCGCCTCCGGGCGCGGCATCGACGAAGTGTTCGCCTCCATCGACAAGACGATGGGCCTCGGCCGCAACTGGATCGACCTGATCAACAAGGCCGGGATGTACTACATCTCGGCGCTCGCGGTCGCCATCGGCTTCAAGATGAACCTGTTCAACATCGGCGTCGAGGGCCAGTACCGCCTCGCGGCGTTGTTCGCGGCGTACGTCGGGGCCTCGGTCGGCAACCTGCCCGGCCCGCTGCACATCCTCGTGATGATCGTGACCGCGATGATCGTCGGCGCGATCTGGGCGGGCATCGCCGGCGTCCTGAAGGTGACCCGCGGCGTCTCCGAGGTGATCTCGACGATCATGCTCAACGCCATCGCCGCGGCGATGATCGGCTTCCTCCTGCGGGACGGCGGCTTCAGCCCCGATCCCGCCGGTCGCAAGCCCGCCACGCAGCCGCTCGCGGAGTCCGGCTGGTTCCCCAACCTCAACGGCGTCGTCGACCCGATCCTCGACGCGATCGGCCTCACGCCGCCGCCGAAGAGCTCCAACACCTACGGCTTCATCCTGATCGCGATCGTGCTCGGCATCGTCTACGCGTTCATCCTCAAGCGCACCCGGTTCGGGTTCGACCTGCGCGCCTCCGGCCAGAACGCCGAGGCGGCCCGCGCGAGCGGCGTCAACGCCAAGCGGATGACGGTCTACGCGATGCTCATCTCCGGCGCGCTCGCCGGCCTCGCCGGCCTGCCCGAGCTGCTCGGCGGCCGCCAGCACAGCTTCGACGAGACGTTCGTCGCCGGCGTCGGCTGGGCCGGCATCTCGGTCGCGCTGCTGGGCCGCAACAACCCGGTCGGCATGTTCTTCGCGTCGGTGATCTGGGCGTTCCTGGACATCTCGACCCGCGGCTTCCAGACCATCGGCATCTCCAACAAGCTCGCCGCGATCATGCAGGCCGTCGTCCTGCTCGCCGTGGTGGTCGCCTACACGGTGGTGTCCCGCCGCACGAAGGCCGCCGAGGCCAAGGCGGTAGCGGCCAACACCCGACCGCACGGGGGCGGCGCGGCTCCGGCGTCGGGGGAGTCCGAGGAGCGGCCTGCGGCGTCTCGACGTCGCTCGCCTAGCGGCTCGCTCGCTCGACGACCATCGGAGGGCGGCGGCGCGGCTTCGGCGTCGGGAGAGTCCGAGGAGCGGCGCGCGGCGTCTCGACGTCGCTCGCCTAGCGGCTCGCTCGCTCGACGACCGTTGGGGGAGGACGACCCGGCCGGGGGTGACCCGGCTGCGGCTCGACGACCGTTGGGGGAGAACGACCCGGCCGCGGGTGACCCGGCTGCGGGTCGACGACCGTTGGATGGCGACGGGGCAGGGGATAGGGATGACGGTCCGGGGGATCGACCTGGTGCCGGTTCCACGAATGACGACGAGGTGAAGTGATGACGCAAGCGGCAGGCACCTCGGCCCTCATCGACACCCGTACCGCGACCGCCGGAGCCGGCGACGGCACCAAGCGTCGCAAGATGACCGCCCAGCGGCGCTGGACGATCATCGGCGCTGCCTTCCTGGCGTTCTGCCTGGTGCGCTGGGCGACCGGCGCCGACCAGTTCACCAGCGTCGGCACCGTCGGCGCGGCCCTCGTCTTCACCATCCCGATCGCGATGGCCGGCCTCGCCGGCCTGTGGTCGGAGCGCGCCGGCATCGTCAACATCGGCCTGGAGGGCATGCTGATCGCCGGCACCATCTTCGGCGCCTGGATGGGCGTCAAGGGCGGCCCGTGGGCGGGCGTCATCGCGGCCGTCGCCGGCGGTGCGCTGTTCGGCTTGATCCACGCCGTCGCGACGATCACCTTCGGCGTCGACCACGTCGTCTCCGGTGTGGCGATCAACCTGCTGGCCGCCGGCGTCGCCGGCATGCTCGCCGAGATCCTCTTCCCGGAGCAGAACGGCAAGATGTCGCCGGCTCCGGGCCAGATCACCAAGGTCACGCTGCCGTGGAGCGACGCGCTGATCTCCCTGCAGGCCAAGGGTATCCCGGTCGTCTCCGACCTCGCCGGCATCGTCGGCGGCCTCACCACCAACCTCAGCCTGCTGACCGTGCTGTGCCTGGCGCTGTTCCCGCTCACCTGGTTCGTGCTGTGGCGTACGGCGTGGGGCCTGCGGGTTCGCTCGGCCGGTGAGAACCCGAAGGCCGCCGAGTCGCTCGGCGTCAACGTGTACCGCGAGAAGTACCTCGCCGTCATCATCTCCGGCGCCATGGGCGGCCTCGGCGGCGCCTTCCTCGTCATCGTCACCTCCCAGGGGTACCTGGAGAACCAGACCGGCGGCCGCGGCTACATCGGCCTCGCGGCGCTCATCTTCGGCAACTGGACGACGTCCGGCACGCTGCTGGGCTCGCTGCTGTTCGGCTACACCAGCGCCGTGAACCAGCGCTCCGACCTGTCGGCGTCCACCGCCATCGTGGTGCTCGTCGCCATCGGCCTGGCCGTGCTGCTGATGCTCGAGCTGCGCAAGCTGGCCGCCGGCAAGGGCGATCACGCGACCAAGCGCTCGACCCGCATCTCGACCCTGACGTTCATGGGGCTGCTGCTGGCCGGCGCCCTGGTGTCGCTGTTCTTCTCCGGCAAGACGCTGCTGCTGAAGTCGCAGTTCATCCCCGACAACCCGCAGACGACGAGCCTGGCGAAGGTCGGCGTCGTCATCCTGATCGCCGTGGTGATGCTCGTGCTGGCGGCGCTGCTGTACTACGGCGTCCGGGCGTTCCGCACGACCCTGGCGCACCCGCAGTCGTCGGCGAACCTCCCGGCGTACGCGTGCGGCTACCTGCTGTTCGCGTGGATGTGGCTGTCCAACACCGGAATTCCCCAGTCCTTCAAGGGCGCGATCCCCAATATCATCACCCTCATGGTTCTCACCTTCGCCGCCCAGCGGCTGCGGATGCCGGCGTCCGACGGCCTGGTCTATCGTCGCGGCGAATAGCGTGCCGGTCGACTGGACGGCGCTGCGCGAGGCCGCGGTACAGGCGATGCGGCACGCCTACGCGCCCTACTCGCACTTCCCGGTCGGCGTCGCCGGCCTGGTGGACGACGGCCGCGTCGTCACCGGCTGCAACGTCGAGAACGCGGCGTACGGCGTGGGCCTGTGCGCCGAGTGCGGCCTGGTGTCGTCGCTGCACGCCACCGGCGGCGGACGGCTGGTCGCCGTCTCCTGCGTCAACGGCCGCGGCGAGGCGCTGATGCCGTGCGGGCGCTGCCGCCAGCTGCTGTGGGAGCACGGCGGTCCGAGCTGCCTGGTGCTGACCCCACGCGGCGTGCTGGCGATGCGCGAGGTGCTGCCCGACGCGTTCGACGTGGCCGACATCGACGACGTCACCGGCGCGCAGGCCTGATGGCGCAGCACGACGCCGTCGACGTGATCCGCGCCAAGCGCGACGGACGCCCGCTCACCGACGGCCAGATCGACTGGGTGATCGACGCCTACACGCATGATGCGGTCGCCGAGGAGCAGATGTCGGCGCTGCTGATGGCGATCTTCATCCGCGGCATGTCCGACGACGAGATCGCCCGCTGGACCGACGCGATGATCCGGTCCGGCGAGCGCATGTCCCTCGATTTCGACCGGCCCACGACCGACAAGCACTCGACCGGCGGGGTCGGCGACAAGATCACCCTGCCGCTCGCGCCGCTGGTCGCCGCCTGCGGGGCCATCGTGCCGCAGCTGTCCGGCCGCGGGCTCGGGCACACCGGAGGCACCCTCGACAAGCTCGAGTCGATCCCGGGCTGGACGGCGTCCGTCTCGCCCGCGCACTACCGCCGCCAGCTGCAGGACGTCGGGGCGATCATCTGCGCCGCGGGCGACACCCTCGCGCCGGCCGACAAGAAGCTCTACGCGCTGCGCGACGTCACCGGCACCGTCGACTGCATCCCGCTGATCGCCAGCTCGATCATGAGCAAGAAGATCGCCGAGGGCGCCGACGCGCTCACCCTCGACGTGAAGTTCGGCTCCGGCGCGTTCATGCGCGAGTACGCCGACGCCGAGCAGCTCGCCCGCACGATGGTGCGGCTCGGTACGGCGCACGGCGTGCAGACGACCGCGGTGCTGACGTCGATGGAGCACCCGTTGGGCCGCTCGGCCGGCAACGCGCTCGAGGTGGCCGAGGCCGTCGAGGTCCTCGCCGGCGGGGGACCGGCGGACGTCGTCTCCCTGACCCTGACCCTCGCCCGCGAGATGCTGCAGGCCGTCGGGATCGACGCCGACCCTGCCGACGTGCTCGCCTCGGGCAAGGCGATGGACACCTGGAACGCGATGATCGCCGCGCAGGGCGGCGATCCGGCGGCCGCGCTGCCAATCGCCACGGAGACCCACGACGTCCTGGCGCCGCGGGACGGCGTCCTCGCCGGACTCGACGCGTTGTCGGTCGGCATCGCCGCGTGGCGGCTCGGCGCCGGACGCGCCCGCAAGGAGGACCCGGTCAGCGCCACCGCCGGGGTCACCTGGCACGCCGGCATCGGCGACGACGTCCGCGCCGGCCAGCCCCTGCTGACGTTGCACGCCGACGACCCCGCGCGGTTCGCCCGCGCCCTCGAGGCGCTCGACGGCGCGGTGACCGTCGCGGACGCCGCGCCCGAGCCCGCACCGCTGGTCCGCAGCACGATCCGCGGCTGACCCTGCCGGCCGGCGGACGAAGCCGCGTGTGAGCCGCGGACTGGCAAGGTGCCTACTTGTGCACGCCAGACGCTGCACAGGTAGGCATCTTGGCGAACCTCAGGCCGTCCCGCAGGCAAGTCATCCGCCGTCAAGACTTGATCTATTCCAGACTCGTGGCTAGCGTCGAGCCATGCCGACGGCCACCCTGGAGGACCAGCTGCGGGCCGCCGCGCTGCGGGTGACACGGCCGAGGGTCGCGGTGCTCACCGCGCTGCGCGACCACCCGCACGCCGACACCGAGACGGTGATCGACGCCGTCCGCGTCGCGCTGGACGGCGTCTCCCACCAGACGGTCTACGACGTCCTGCGGGCGCTGACCGACGCGGGGCTGGTCCGGCGGATCCAGCCCGCGGGCTCGCTCGCCCGCTATGAGCTGCGGGTGCGCGACAACCACCACCACGTCGTGTGCCGCGGCTGCGGCATCATCGCCGACGTCGACTGCGCCGTCGGCCACGCCCCTTGTCTCACCGCCTCGAACGACCACGGCTTCGTGGTCGACGAGGCGGAGGTCGTCTACTGGGGCACCTGCCCCGACTGCGCGGCCGACCGTGCCAGCTGAACCCGTCGATGGAAGGAAGCACATGAGCAACCAGGACAACCGGCCCGCGGACCCGCAGGCGACCCCGGAGAACCAGTCCTCCGGCTGCCCGGTGATGCACGACTCGGCCACCGCGCAAGGCAGCGAGAGCGAGAATCCCGCCATCGACTCGCCGCAGCCGAAGGGGCACCGGCCCCGCACCAACCAGGACTGGTGGCCCAACCAGCTCGACCTGTCGGTGCTGCACGCGCACTCGCCGAAGGGCAACCCGCTGGGCGCCGACTTCGACTACGCGACGGAGTTCGCGAAGCTCGACGTCGAGGAGCTCAAGCGCGACATCAGCGAGCTGCTCACCACCTCGCAGGACTGGTGGCCGGCCGACTTCGGCAACTACGGCGGCCTGATGATCCGGATGAGCTGGCACGCGGCCGGCACCTACCGGGTGCACGACGGCCGCGGCGGCGCCGGCGACGGCTCGCAGCGGTTCGCGCCGCTGAACAGCTGGCCGGACAACGCCAACCTCGACAAGGCGCGGCGGCTGCTGTGGCCGGTGAAGCAGAAGTACGGGCAGAAGATCTCGTGGGCCGACCTCATCGTGCTCGCCGGCAACGTCGCGCTGGAGTCGATGGGCTTCAAGACGTTCGGCTTCGCGTTCGGCCGCGAGGACATCTGGGAGCCCGAGGAGATCTACTGGGGCAGCGAGGACACCTGGCTCGGGGACGAGCGGTACTCCGGCGAGCGGCAGCTCTCGAACCCGCTCGGCGCCGTCCAGATGGGCCTGATCTACGTCAACCCCGAGGGCCCGAACGGCAACCCCGACCCGCTAGCCTCGGCCATCGACATCCGCGAGACCTTCGCGCGGATGGCGATGAACGACGAGGAGACCGTCGCGCTCATCGCCGGCGGCCACACCTTCGGCAAGACGCACGGTGCGGGCGACGCGGACCTGATCGGCCCGGAGCCCGAGGCGGCGCCGCTGGAGGCCCAGGGCCTCGGCTGGCTGAGCAGCTACGGCTCGGGCAAGGCCGGCGACACGATCACCTCCGGCCTCGAGGTGACCTGGAGCGACCGTCCGACCGAGTGGAGCAACCGGTTCTTCGAGATCCTGTTCGGCTACGAGTGGGAGCTGACCGAGAGCCCGGCCGGCGCCAAGCAGTACGTCGCGAAGACCGATGACGAGATCGTCCCGGACGCGCACGACCCGGCCAAGAAGCACCGCCCCACGATGCTGACCTCCGACCTCGCGCTGCGCTTCGACCCGACGTACGAGAAGATCTCGCGGCGCTTCCTGGAGCACCCGGACGAGTTCGCGGACGCCTTCGCCAAGGCCTGGTACAAGCTGCTGCACCGCGATATGGGACCGGTGGGGCCGCACATGCTCGGCCCGTGGGTCCCGGAGCCGCAGCTGTGGCAGGACCCGGTGCCGGAGCCGCCCGCCGAGCTCGTCGGTGAGGCGGACATCGCCACGCTGAAGCAGAGGCTGCTTGGTTCGGGCCTGTCCACCGCGCAGCTCGTCGAGCTCGCGTGGGCGTCCGCCTCGACGTACCGCGGCACCGACCGCCGCGGCGGCGCCAACGGTGCCCGGATCCGGCTGGAGCCGCAGCGCAGCTGGCCGGTCAACGCCGACCTCGACCTCGACACGTTGCTGGCGGCCATCGAGAAGGTCCAGCAGGACTTCAACGCCGCGGGCGGCGCGCAGGTGTCACTGGCCGACCTGATCGTGCTCGGCGGCACCGCGGCCGTGGAGAAGGCGGCCGCGGACGCCGGCCACCAGGTCACCGTGCCGTTCCATCCCGGCCGCACGGACGCGACCCAGGAGCAGACGGACGTCGAGTCGTTCAACTACCTCGAGCCGCGGGCGGACGGGTTCCGCAACTGGACCAGCCCGGGGGAGAAGCTGCAGCCGGAGGTGCTGCTGGTCGACAAGGCCTACCTGCTGGGGCTGTCCGCGCCCGAGATGACCGTGCTGGTCGGCGGCATGCGGGCGCTCGGGGCCAACGCCGCCGGCACCGCGCACGGCGTGCTGACCGACCGACAGGGCGCCCTCACCAACGACTTCTTCCGCAACCTGCTGTCCCCGGGTACGCAGTGGAAGACGTCGGAGTCCGAGGCGGGCGTGTACGACATCCGCGACGCGGCGACCGGTGATCTGAAGTGGACCGCTACCGCGGTCGACCTCGTCTTCGGCTCGAACTCGCAGCTGCGGGCGCTGTCGGAGGTCTACGCGAGCGAGGACGCGAGCGAGAAGTTCGTGACGGACTTCGTGTCCGCCTGGACCAAGGTCATGGACGCCGACCGCTTCGACCTCCGCTGATCAACCCGGCTCGCTCGACGACTCTAGGCATGGCGCCTTCCACGGTCGTCGAGCGAGCCGGAGCGTGCGGCTTTCCACGGTCGTCGAGCGAGCCGGAGCGCCAGCGGAGGCGACGTCGAGACGTGGTGACGTTCATGGTCGTCGTGCGGCGTCTCGACGTCGCTCGTTCCTCGCTCGCTCGACGACCGTGTGGGGGCCGGCGCTGTTGGGCGCATCTCGACGTCCGCCCTGTCGAGGGTCGTCGACACGCCCGTGCGGCGTTTCGGCGATCGTGGGGGCCGGGTGGTGGCGGTTTTTCACGGTCGTCGAGCGAGCCGGAGCGCCAGCGGAGGCGACGTCGAGACGTGGTGACGTCCACGGTCGTCGTGCGGCGTCTCGACGTCGCTCGTTCCTCCTCGCTCGACGACCGTGGGGACGGGCTCGACGACCGTGGGGACGGGCTCGACGACCGTGGGGACGGGCTCGACGACCGTGGGGACGGGCTCGACGACCGTGGGGACGGGCTCGACGACCGTGGGGACGGGCTCGACGACCGTGGGGACGGGCTCGACGACCGTGGGAACGGGCTCGACGACCGTGGGAACGGGCTCGACGACCGTGGGAACGGGCTCGACGACCGTGGGGACGCTGGCTCGACGACCGTGGGGACGGGCTCGACGACCGTGGGGACGGGCTCGACGACGGTGGGGACGGGCTCGACGACCGTGGGGACGCTCGCTCGACGACCGCTCAGGTCGCGGCGATGAGGGCGCGCAGCCGCGACTCGGCGGCGCGTGCGGACATCGGCGTGCACCCGGCCGCCTGCAGCTCACGCAGGATGACCGCCTCGGCGCGCACCTTCTGCACGCCGATCCGGACGATGTCGCGGATCGGCTTGCGCCGGTGGTCCAGGTCGCGGCGCAGCCGGCGGGCGAACGTGGTCGCCCGGCGGTTGTGGATCAGGATGGCGTCGGCCAGCAAGCCCGGCCTGTTGAGCGAATAGGAGTACGTCGGTACCTCGACCGAGCCGACGGCGCAGATCGCCCGCAGCGCGGCGATCGCGGCCGCGCGATCCCAGGAGGCAGGGCTTTCCCAGTCGAGATGTCCGCCGTTGCGCGGCATCGTCGGATCGGTGGCGTCCTTGTAGTAGTCGTCGAGTGGGACGACCGGCAGCCGCAGCCGCTCGGCGAGCCGGGTCTTGCCACTGCCCGACGGTCCCGCGAGCACGATGACCCGAGCCAGCGGCGCCGGTTCCCCGGCGACATCGCCGAGCGGCGCGGCGTTCGGCAACTCGCCGCGGCGTGCTGCACCGCTCAACGGATCAGTCGGCCCATTCGATGATGCTGGAAACCTCGCTCAGCACCGACTCCCACCGCTCGATGACCTCGTCGGTGACGGCGTCGTCCGCGACGTCGTTGCCCTCCCGCGCGGAGGAGACGATCTCGGCCAGCGGTCCGTCGCCCTCGAGCTGCTCCTTCGCGCCGTCCAGATCGCCGTACTCCGCCAGGTCGACCAGGAGGTCGGCGGCTCCGGCGAAGACCGTCGCGTCGAAGTCGGCATCGCCGCGGAGCATCGCATCCGCACCCTGCAGGTCGATGTCGTCCTCGGCGGCGATCGCCAGCGGCATGTCCTCGTGCCGTACGGCGCCGACGACGGTCGGCCAGGTGGCGAGGTCGCGCAGATCGTGGCCCGGCTTCTCGATGTCGTTCTGGTCCTCGTCCTCGATCACGTCGAGCATCGCGTCCGGAGTGCCGAACAGCCACGGCGCCTGATCGGCGCCGAGGAAGACGGGCCGATCCTCGACATAGCAGCGAAGCGTGAACGCCTCCGGCTGCTCGAACCGGTCCTTGGGGAAGGTGATCCGGACCGGCAGGATGCCGGAGTCCTCCCAGAACTCGTAGGCCGCCTCGGGGTCGATGTCGTCGTCGTCGTCCGAGCTCCCGGCGAGGGGGTGGTAGGCGAGGTCCTCCTCCTCGACGTCCTCGACGTCGTCCTCGTCCTCGTCGTCGTCCCCGTCCTCGTCGTCGTCCTCGTCGTCGACGTCGTCCTCGTCCTCATCGAGGTCGTCCTCGTCGTCGCTCAGATCGGCCTTGAGGCGGGCGTCCCGCTCGTTCAGGTAGTCGTCGTCCTCGTCGTCGTCGCGAACGTCGTCCTCGGCGTCGATCAGCGCCTCGGGGTCGTCGACCGGAACCACCGACGCGTCGATCTCGCGCTGGGCCCGCGCGAGGTCGTCGTCGAGGTCGACCGGATCCCGCCAGTCGATCCACTCGCTGATCCGCTCGCAGACCGCTTCCCACTGCCCGGAGATGGCGATGGCGACCTTGTCCCACGCCCGGTCCCCACCGCGGCCGGCGAACGCGCCGGGACCGTCGGCGACCATCGAGAGCTCCGGGGCATCGGCGACCGGCTCCAGGATGTCCTCGTCGCAGCACTGCGCGATCGAGTCGACGATGCTCAGCGTTCGGCCGAGGTCGCGGACCGACCAGCGGTCGGGAGCCGAGGCGACCAGCTCGTAGACGCCGTCGAGGTCGTACACGTGGTCGTCGTCCGGCACCAGCTCGAAGGCGTCGACGTCCTCCCACTCGTCCCAGTCCGGATGGTCGGCGAGGTCGTGGTCGTCCTCGTCGCGGATGAACTGCGCCAGCTGACCGGGGGTGTCGAACAGCAGGATCTTGTCGTCCTGGCCGAGGAAGGCCTGCCAGACCTCGCCGTCCTCTTCCCACGGAGGAGCCCACAGCGTGTAGCCGGTGCGCTCGTCAAGCACCAGGGCGATCGGAATGATCTCAGCGGTGCTCATCGGTTTCCCCTCGATTGCCGGAAATTCACGGTGCCCACTCTATCGGTGCCGCCTCGCGGATTTCGCCCCCTGCGCACGGGGCTTCGCGCCGATCGAGTGTGAGTCGCAACGCTAGGCTGTCCGGTGTGCAGACCACAGTTGTAGATCATCCGCTCGCACAGGTCCGGCTGACCGCGATCCGCGACCAGCGCACGGACAACGAGACGTTCCGCGCCTCGCTGAAGGACCTCACCCGGATGCTGGTCTACGAGGCCACTCGCGACGTCCCGCTGGCCGAGCACGCGGTGATGACGCCGGTGGCGCGCACCCGCGGCGTCTCGCTGGCCAACCCGCCGCTGCTGGTGCCGGTGCTGCGCGCCGGGCTGGGGATGGCGGAGGCGTCGATGGCGCTGCTGCCGGATGCGCAGATGGGCTTCGTCGGGCTGGCCCGCGACGAGCGGACCCTGCAGCCGCGCTCCTACATGGAGTCGCTCCCGGCGTCCCTCGAGGGCCGACCGGTCTTCGTCCTCGACCCGATGCTGGCCACCGGCGGATCGCTGCTGCACGCCGTCGAGCTGCTGCGCACCCGCGGCGCCGACGAGATCACCTGCCTGTGCGTGCTCGCCGCCCCCGAGGGGGTCAAGCGGCTGGAGGACAGCGGGATCGACCTGCGGCTGTTCACCGCGTCGATCGACGAGCGGCTCAACGACTCGGGCTTCATCGTGCCGGGGCTCGGCGACGCCGGCGACCGCCAGTTCGGCGCGGTCGACTAGCGGCCCCCGATTCCGTTACGCCCGACCCGCTCAGCGAGTCGGCGGCACCAAGATCAGGGAGAGCGCGCTCCGGAGGGTCGCCATCTGCGACCCGGCGTCCGCCTCGGACGTCGCGGTGACCTCCAGGTAGGCCTTCAGCTTCGGCTCCGTGCCGGACGGGCGGATGACCACGCGCAGGCCGTCGCCGCTGAGCACCAGGGCGTCGGTGCGCGGCAGCAGGTCCTCGACGGCGACGGCCCACGGTCCGATCCGGGTCGGCGGCTCGTCGCGCAGCCGCCGCATCGTGCCGGCGATGATCGACAGGTCGTCGACCCGCAGCGAGATCTGCGAGGTCAGGTAATAGCCGAACTCCGCGTACAGGTCGTCGAGGCGCTGCTGGATCGACGAGCCTTCCGCCTTCAGCGCCGCCGCGAGCTCGGCGGTGACCAGCGCCGCGGAGATGCCGTCCTTGTCGTTGACCGAGCGCGGATCGACGGCGTACCCGATGGCCTCCTCGTAGCCAAAGCGCAGCGGCGCGCCGGTCTGCTCGGGGGCCCGCACGATCCACTTGAACCCGGTCAGGGTCGCGGCGTACGGCACGCCTCGCTTGGCGCAGATCGCGCCGAGCATCGAGGAGGAGACGATCGTGGTCGCGTAGGTCCCGCGCTCGCCGCGGCGCATGAGGTGGTCGGCCAGCAGCACCCCGAGCTCGTCGCCGCGCAGCTGCCGCCAGCCGCCGCGCATCGGCGCGGCCGCGGCGCAGCGGTCGGCGTCCGGGTCGTTCGCGATCGCCAGATCGGCGCCGCGCTCGGCGGCGAGGGCGAGGACGTCGTCCATCACACCCTTCTCCTCGGGGTTCGGGAAGGCCAGGCCCGGGAACTCGGGGTTGGGCCGCTGCTGGTGCGCCACCGGCGTCGGCGCGGCGAACCCGGCCCGCTCGAACGCGGCGAGCAGCGTGTCGCCGCCGACGCCGTGCAGCGCGGTGGACACCACGCTCACCTCGCGCGGCGAGCCCGGCGCGACGGCGTCCGCGGCCGCCTGCAGGAACTTCTCGTAGACCTCCTCGCCGACGACCTGGTAGTCATCGGAGCGCGGGATCTGCCCGAGGGCCGTGACGGCGGCGATGCGGGCGGAGATGTCCGCGTCGGCCGGCGGGACGATCTGCGCGTTGAGCCCGCTCGCCCCGCCGAGGTACACCTTGTACCCGTTGTCCTGCGGCGGGTTGTGGCTGGCCGTGACCATCACGCCGGCGGCCGCCTCGAGCGCGCCGACCGCGAACGCCAGGACCGGAGTGGGCAGCTGCCGGGGCATCAGCAGCGCCGCCCGCCCCGAGCCCTGGACGATCTGCACGGTGTCGAGCGCGAACTCGTGCGAGCCGTGCCGGGCGTCGTACCCGACCACGACCGGCCCCTCGGCGCCGACGTCGTCGAGGTAGCGCGCGAGCCCGGCGGCGGCGCGGCCGACGACCGCGCGGTTCATGCCGTTGGGGCCGGCGCGCAGCGGTCCCCGCAGCCCGGCGGTCCCGAACTGCAGCGGGCCGCGGAACCGGTCGGCGAGGTCGGCCACGGCGGCCGCGTCGGGCAGGGCGTCGAGCAGCGCCTCGAGCTCGGCGCGGCTGCGCGGGTCGGGATCGTCGGCGATCCACGCCCCGGCGAGGGCGCGCAGCTGCTCGGCGGACGGCGTACCGGCCATGACTACCTCCTGGAAACGTCCGGCTCGGTCGGTGACGTCGGCGCCGGGATCTGCGTCAAGTCTGCCCGACCGGCTTCCGGCGCCGAGCGTGCCCGTCGTGCCGGGCGCGGCCGCGCCGCCGCAGCTTCGATTCTCCGGAAAACGTCGCCGAATCGGCCGGAACGGGCCGTGTGCGGCGACAGCGGGCCGCACGCGCGACGTTTTCCGGAGACCGCCAGGAGTCTGGGCCGGCGGGCCGGCCTAGGAGGCCTGGAAGGTCTGGATGACCTTGTTGGCGACCGCGGCCGTCTTGTCGCCCTGGTCGTGCGGGCCGGCCGTGATGACCTTCCAGAGGATCCCGTTGCCCTTGTCGGTCGCGTAGAAGTAGCCGCGGCGGTCGGCGCCCTTGAAGGTGTTCGTGTACTGCCACAGCACGTTGCCCTGCTGCGTGACCTCGTACTTCACGTTGTCGTACCCGGGCAGCTTGGCCGGTGAGCCCTCCTGGCTCTGCTGCGACTTGATCTGCTCGTCGACGCTGCTCTCGACGAGCGGCTCGGCGACCACGGTCACCTTGACCATCGTCTCGGGGTCCTCGCCGCCGGCGGCCAGCAGGAACTCGCTGCGTCCCTCGTCGAAGTTGCCGACCTTCCACCCGTCGGGCAGCGTGAAGGAGAAGGGGTGGAACTTGCCGTTCACGCTGATCGCGCCGGACGCCGTGCCGGACTGGATGGTGGTCTTGTTCGCCGTCGGCAGCGCGGCGGTCGGCGAGGTGGACGTGTCGGACGGCTCGCTGGCGGACGCCGTCGCCGAGCCGGACGCGCTCGGGGCACCGCCGGTGGAGCTGCCCGCGAGCTGCCACCAGAGGACCCCGCCGACCAGCAGCGCGACGACGAGGACACCGATCAGCACCGGGACCAGCAGGTTGCGGCCCCGCTCGCGGCGCGGCGTGATCGGCTGGTAGCCGCCGTCGTAGGAAGAGGCGCCGTAGTCGCCGCCGTACGCCGAGACGTCGTGGTCGCCGGTGGCCGGGCGTCCGCCGGTCGGGAACGCCGGCCGTCCGGGGCCGGCCTGGCCGTATCCGGACGGCCTGTACCCCGTGCCGCCGTAGCCGGTGCCGCCGGCCTCCGGGCCGCGCCGCCCTTGGCCCGGGCCCGGTGGGTAGGCGCCCTGCACGTACGCCGTCCGCCGGCCGGGCGCGGATCCCGCGTGACCGCCCTGCATCGGTCCCGAGGTACCGCCCTGCGCCGGTCCCGAGGTACCGCCCTGCACCGGTCCCGAGGTAGCGCCCTGCGGCCGTCCGGGTGCCGACGGCCCGCCCTGTCCGCCCCACGCCGTACCGCCGAGCGGGGCGAGCGGGCCGGTGGGCGGCGAGTACGTCGGCCGTGGGCCGGGCCGCTGGGCCGCGACCGACTCGAGCGCGTCCTGCAGCTCGTCGGGACGGATCCGGCTGCGCGGATCCTTGTCGAGCATCCGCTCGAGCAGCGGCCGCAGCGGGCCCGCGTGCGGTGCGGGACGCGGGTGCTCGCCGACGACGGCCGTGAGCGTCGCGACCGGGTCGCCCATGTCGAACGGCGGCGAGCCCTCGACCGCGCACTGCAGCGTCGCGCCGAGTCCCCAGATGTCGGCGGCCGGACCGGCGGGACGCCCGCGGGCCACCTCGGGCGCGATGTACGACGGCGAGCCGACCATCAGGCCGGTGCGGGTCAGCTGGGAGTCCTCGGCGCGACGGGAGATGCCGAAGTCGGCCAGCTTCACCCGGCCGTCGGGGGAGACGAGGATGTTGCCCGGCTTGACGTCGCGGTGCGTGATGCCGACCTCGTGGGCGCTCTTCAGCGCGGCCAGGACGGCCACGCCGATGCGCGCCGCCTCGGCTGGCGGCAGCGTGCCGTCGTCCTTGATGATCTGCGCGAGGCTCTTCGCCGGGACCAGCTCCATGACGACCCACGGCCGGCCGTCGTCCTCGACCACGTCGTACAGCGTGACCACGTTCGGGTGCGACAGCGCCGCGATCGAGCGGGCCTCGCGCAGCGCGCGCTCGCGGGCGACGTGGTTCTCCTCGGCGGTCTGGGTCGGTGGCAGCAGCACCTCCTTGACCGCGACGGACCGGCCGAGGACGACGTCCTGCGCCTTCCAGACGGCCCCCATCGACCCGCGGCCCAGCAGCGAGTCCAGCCGGTAGCGGTTGGCCAGCAGCCGCTGCCGGTAGGCGCCGTCCGCAGCCCCCGCGCCTTCGGCGTCCGGCTCGTTCCCGGGAACCGGCTCGAGCCGGGTGCGCGTCTCGCCGCCGGCGACCAGGTGCGCGTCGGCCGTGGGGTCGCCGTCGTCCCAGGTCTCGTCCCAGCCGTCGCCCCAGCCGCCGGACGGCGGACCGCCGGCGGGCGCATCCGGGCGCGACGAACCGTCCGGCGCGGGGCCGGCCCGCTCGTCGTCGAACTGCGTCATGGAACTTCCGGTCTGTGGTTCGGGCTCGCACCATTCTTGCAGCGATCCTCCGCAGGACTCGCGCCGCCGGGTGACGATTCGTGCACTTCGCCGCGGCAGACGCACGCCGGGCGCGTCCGGTGCCACCGCCGAACGAGCGGCACGACCGGCGTCCGTCGCGGGCGGACGCCGCACCCGGTGCATCGCGCGCACCGGACCCGTTGCGTCATCGCGACCTGCGCCGTCATGGAAGACTCGTCCGCGTGGATATTCCTTTCAACCCGTCAGCCGGACCCACGCTCGGTGTCGAGTGGGAGCTCGAGCTGGTCGACCTCAAGACCCGCGAGCTGACCTCGCGCGCCGTCGAGATCCTCGGTGACATCACGCCCGAGGGCGCGGCGGAGCACCCGCGCGCCAAGCACGAGCTGCTGCAGTCGTGCATCGAGGTCATCACCGGCATCTGCGACTCGGTGGAGGAGGCGACGTCGCAGCTCGCCGCCACGGTCGCCGAGGTGCAGGCCGCCGCCGACCCGTACGGCATCGGGCTGATGTGCTCGGGCACCCACCCGACCAGCGACTTCCGCGAGCAGGACATCTCGCCGAAGGAGCGGTACGCCGACCTCATCGAGAACATGCAATACCTCGCGCGGCGGATGGCCATCTTCGGCGTCCACGTGCACGTCGGCGTCACCGACAAGAACAAGGTCATCCCGATCGTCAACGCGCTGACCCAGTACGTCCCGCACTTCCTGGCGTTCTCGGCGTCCTCGCCGTTCTGGATCGGCGAGGACACCGGGATGGCGTCGTACCGATCGAAGATCTTCGAATCATTGCCGACCGCCGGGCTGCCCTACCAGCTGGACTCGTGGGCCGAGTTCGAGCTGTACATGGAGACGCTCGTCGAGACCAAGTCGATCCGGACGATCCGCGAGGTGTGGTGGGACATCCGCCCGCACCCGAACTTCGGGACCATCGAGCTGCGGATCTGCGACGGGCTGCCGTCGCTGGAGGAGATCGGCGCCGTCACCGCGCTGTCGCAGTGCCTGGTGACGCTGCTCGACCGCGAGATCGACCGCGGCTACCAGCTGCCCAAGCCGCGCCAGTGGCTGGTCCGCGAGAACAAGTGGCGCGCCGCCCGGTTCGGGATGGACGCCGAGATCGTCGTCGACAACATCCGCACCCTGCGCCCGGTGCGCGAGTCGCTGCTCGGCCTGGTCGAGGAGCTCATGCCGACCGCCAAGCGGCTGGGCTGCGTCGACGAGCTGGGCTCGATCGAGACGATCCTCGACCGCGGTGCCAGCTACCAGCGGCAGCGGGCCCGGCTGCAGGAGACCGGCAAGATGAGCGACGTCGTGGACCTGCTGCTCGGCGAGATGCGAGACGGCCTGAAGTGAGCGTGGACCGGCAACGCCTCGATGCCTGGGTGGAGCAGGACCTGCAGCGGGTCATCGACGTACGGCACGACATCCACGCGCATCCCGAGCTCGGATTCGACACGCCGCTGACCTGCCATGCGATCGCCACCGAGCTGCGGGCCAGCGGCCTGGAGCCGGTGATGATCCGCGGCGGGCTGTACGTCGACATCGGGGACGGGCCACCGCGGGTCGGCGTCCGCGCCGACATCGACGCGCTGCCGCTGCCGGAGGAGACCGACCTGCCGTGGGCCTCGGTCTTCCCGGGCCGCATGCACGCGTGCGGGCACGATGTGCACGCCGCGGTCGCCCTCGGCACCGCCCTCGCGCTCGCCGACCAGCCGGATCTGGCCGCCGGCGTGCGGGTCATCTTCCAGCCCGCGGAGGAGGTGCTCGGCGGAGCGCTCGCCGTCATCGACGAGGGCGCCGTGGACGGCCTCGAGCAGATGTTCGCGCTGCACTGCGAGCCGCACCACGAGGTCGGCACGGCCGGTACCCGCAGCGGACCGATCACCGCCGCCTGCGACAAGTTCGAGGTCACCCTCCGCTCCACCGGCGGGCACACCGCGCGGCCGCACCTGACCGTCGACATCGTCGACGCGCTGGCCCGGCTCGCGACCGGGCTGCCGGCGCTCGCGTCGCGGCGGGTCGACCCGCGCGCCGGCCTGAGCATCGTCTTCGGCTCGCTGCAGGCCGGCGAGGCCGCCAACGCGATCCCGACCGAGGGCACGCTGGCCGGCACCGTCCGCGTCATGACGCCGCGGGTCTGGCGCGACTGCGAGGAGCTCGTGCGCGGCTGGATCTCCGAGCTGGTGGGGCAGTCCGGCGCCGAGATCACGATCGACTATGCGGTCGGCGTACCGCCGGTCGACAACGACCCCGAGGCGGCGTTCGCGCTGCGCCAGGCGATCTTCGAGGTCGTCGGCGCGCACGGCACCTTCGTGCCCGAGCAGTCGATGGGCGGCGAGGACTTCGCGTGGTACGGCGAGCGGTGCCGGATCGCGCTGGCCCGGCTCGGCGTCCGGGCCCCCGACCAGCCGAAGACGGACCTGCACCAGGGCGCCTTCATCGCCGACGACGGCGCCATCGAGGTCGGGGTGCGGATCCTGGCCGCCGCGGCGGTGGACGCCGTCGAGCAGCTGGTCGGCGAGCCCCTGGAGTAGCGCCGCTCCCGCAGTTCCCCCGCCCGTTGTGTTGTTACCGCTTCGGGCGACGTCGCCCGGAGTCGTCACGACACAACGGGGAAGGCGCCCGGGCTACAGGGAGTTGCAGGGGCGGTTGCGCAGCGCGGCGACGTAGTCGTCGGGGGCGCCGGCGGCCTGCGCAGCCTCCGCGAGGACGCCGAGGTAGCGCGCCGACGGCAGGCCGCCCTCGTACGCGTTGAGGACGTACGCCCACGCCGCGACGTCCCCGTCGAGGGAGTGCACGTGCAGCCGGATCCGCTGGTAGAGGCCCGTGGTCGCCGATTCCCACTCGTCCAGGGCGCGGGCATCGGAGGCGGGGACGTCGTACAGCGCGACGAACACCGAGCCGACCCGGTCGGGGACGATCGTCGCGAGGGCGCCCTCCCAGCCGTGCTCCTCGCCGCCGAAGGTGAGCCGCCAGCCGCGCACCCAGCCGGTGCCGGCGGTAGGGGAGGAGGGGCAGCGCTCACGCATCTGGGCCGGGTCCATGTTCGACCCATAGGCGGCGTACAGGCTCACCGGACCAGGTTAGCGGCCGCATGAAAAGATCGTCAGGTAAGGCACCCTCCCGCGAAGGACAGACCGACGTGACCAACATCGTCATCATCGGCGGCGGACCCGCCGGCTACGAATCGGCGTACGTCGCCGATTCTCTCGGCGCGACCGTGACCCTCGTCGAGGCCGACGCGCCCGGCGGGGCCTGCGTGCACTACGACTGCGTGCCCTCGAAGGCGTTCATCGCCTCCAGCGAGGTCGTCTCCAACACGCGGGACGCCGACGTGCTGGGCATCCGCATGCCGCCTGCCGACCAGATCACCGTCGACGCGCCGCAGGTGTACGCCCGCGTCAAGGAGCTCGCGCAGGCGCAGCTCGACGACGTCACGGCCGGCCTGGCGCGGACCAAGGTGAAGGTGGTCTGCGGCCGCGGCCGGCTGCTGCCGGCGGAGGGCAAGGGCGGCCACCCCGTCGAGATCACGCCCACCGACGGCCCGGCGTACGTCGAGCAGGCGGACGTCGTGCTGCTGGCCACCGGCGCCAGCCCGCGCGTCGTGAGCGGCGCCGAGCCGGACGGCGAGCGGATCCTCGACTGGCGGCAGGTCTACGACCTGCCGGACCTGCCCAGCAAGCTGATCATCATCGGCTCGGGCGTCACCGGCGCTGAGTTCGCCTCGGCGTACAACGAGATGGGTGTCGACGTCACGCTGATCGCCTCGCGCGACCGGGTGCTTCCCCACGAGGACGGCGATGCGGCCCGCCTGCTGGAGGAGGCGTTCGCGCGGCGCGGCATGACGATCCTGACCCACGGCCGCGCGAGCTCGGTCACCAATACCGGCGACGGCGTCCGCGTCGAGCTGGCCGACGGCCGTGTGATCGAGGGATCGCACTGCCTGATGACCGTCGGGTCGGTCCCCAACACCGGGGGTCTCGGCCTCGAGGACGCCGGCGTCGCGACGGACGACGGCGGGTTCGTGCGGGTCGACCGCGTCTCGCGCACGTCGGTGCCCGGGGTGTACGCCGCGGGCGACGTGACGGGGGTGCTGATGCTCGCCTCGGTCGCGGGCATGCAGGGACGCATCGCGATGTGGCACGCGCTCGGCGAGGCGGTCGCCCCGCTGCAGCTGAAGACCGTGTCCTCGAACATCTTCACCCACCCGGAGATCGCGACCGTCGGCATCGGCGAGCGGACCATCGACGACCGCGACATGGACGTCCGGTCGGTCACCCTGCCGCTGCGCACGAACGCCCGCGCCAAGATGGCCGAGCTCACCGACGGCTTCATCAAGCTGTTCTGCCGGCCGACCACCGGCGTGGTGATCGGCGGCGTCGTGGTCGCGCCGCACGCGAGCGAGCTGATCATGCCGATCACCCTCGCCGTCCAGCAGCGGCTGACGGTCCAGCAGATCGCGCACACCTTCACGGTGTACCCCTCGATCACCGGCTCGATCAGCGAGGCGGCCCGCCGGCTCATCGAGCACGACGACCTCGACTAGCTCGGGCCGCGGAGCCCAACGGTTGGCTACCCGCCGGTAGTTTCCCCTGATGCAGCAAGAACGCTGCATCGGGGGAACATCCACCGAGACGTGCGCGGCCGGGGCGTCGGCGGCCGGGGCCATCGGGTGGCCGTCGGCGCCCGAGCTGCGGCCAGGCCGGGTGCCGCGTCGTCGTCCACACCCGCCCTCGGTGTCCACAGGCCGGCGGCCGGTGCTGCCGGCCGACGATGCATCGCGCGACGCTGGGGCGGTGAGCAAGCTCAGGGTCGATGGCGACGCGTTGGCGGCGCTCGCCGACGCGGACGGCGTCATCGACGCCGACGCGCTGCGCTCCATCGCGGTGACCCGCTTGGTGCAGGCGCGGCTGCTCGGTGCCGGGCTGCTGCACCAGCTCGCGCCCACGCTCTTCGCGGTCGCGCCGGTGAGCTGGCGCAGCCGGGTCGGCGCGGCCCTGCGGCTCGGCGGCCCGCGCGCGGCGACCTACGGCCCGACGTCCCTCGCCCTGCACGGCGTCGGCGACGAGTCGCTGCCGGTGCACGTCGTGCTGCCGCCGGCCGTCCGCGTGCGGGATCGTGACTGGGTCCGCTTCCACCGCAGCGACCTCGACCGGCTCGTGCTGGTCAACCACGCGCCGCGGCGCGTGGGACTCGACGACAGCGTCGTCGACGCGGTCGGGATGCTCGACGAGCTGGCGGCGGTCGCGCTGATCACCCGCGTCGTCCAGGAGCGCCGTACGACCGCGCTGCGGCTGCTGCAGGTCGCGCAGCGGCGACCGCGCCTGCCGCACCGACGGATCGTGCTGCTGGTCCTGCGCGACGGCGCGGGGATCGAGAGCGCGCTCGAGTGGGTGTACGCCGACCGCGTCGAGCGGCCGCACGGGATCGCGCCGATGCGGCGGCAGTTCGTGGTACCCGAGACCGGCCACCGCGCCGACGGCGCGTTCGTCGATCGCCGGTGGCTCATCCACCTCGACGGTGCGGCGTACCACGACGCGGACGCCGACCGGAGGCTCGACGTCCGCCACGCGGCGCTCGGGTACAGCTCGTCGCGGCTGACGTGGTCGGACTGCTGGGGCACCCCGTGCGCGACCGCCAGGCTGCTGGCCGGGGGTGAGCCGCCCCGGCGCTGTCGGCGTTGTCCACCCGCGCCCGGCCGGACCGTCCTCTGACTACCCACCGGTAGTCTTCCTCCGATGCAGCGGGAACGCTGCATCGGGGGAACATCGCAAGACCGACGCTCAGCGCCACTGATGCGGGCTCGGCGCTAGGCGCCCACCGATGGGAACGGCGTCGTCGTCGAGCCGGTCCCCAGCGCGTTCGGGTCCCAGGGCCCCTCGCATCCGCGATAGCCGACGACCGGGTCCCACAGCCCGTCGACGGGATCGAACCGGATGTTCTGCGCCCACCGGGCGCAGCCGGTCCAGTACTCCTCCAGCGACGGGGCGATCACCTCCTTGATCCGGGCCTCGTTGTAGGAGAACCACACCGCACCGGTGATCCGGTCCACCGCGACGACGTCCTTGGGCGAGGACGTCAGCAGTGGCCACCAGGAGTCCTCCCAGTACGGATCGGCCTCCCCGAAACGGCGGGCGTACCCGCCCTTCATCGCCGCGTACGCGCGGGAGCGCTCCTCGCCGAGCAACTCGGCCATCATCATCAGCTCCGGCGCCCGCCCGTCGTACCGCGCCCGCCACGACACGAGGTCGAGCCCGTCCGCGACGGCGTAGGTGGCGGCGACCGAGGCCGGGACGTCGTCCGCCTCGACGGCCCGCCCCGGCCGGAGCAGCGCGCGGTCGAAACCGCGATCGACGAGAACGGCGAGCAGGGCCTCGAACGACGTGCTCATCGACCGGGCTGCCCGAGGCGCTCTGCGCAGAGGTGGGCGCGGTGCTCGGTCATCAGCGGGACGTGCTCGCCGAACCCGTTCCAGCCCCGGTCCGCCCGCAGGAAGGGCTGGGCACCGATCGCCTCGTAGACCGAGTGCTTCCAGGCGTAGGCCTCGGGCGTCGCGGCGCCCTCATCGAAGGGCGGTGGCTCCTCCGTGGCCCACACGACGTATCCGCCGTGGCTGAGCACCCGCCGCCGCGCTCCCGCCCGTTCGAGGCGGTCGGCACCCCACCGCGCGACGAAAGCGGGCCCGAAGACCTGCACCCAGAAGACATCGGGAAGGTGCATCTCCAGCGCCTGGAACGGCGGCGGCCGCCACGCCGGCGGCGCGCCACCGGCGGGAGACGGCCCGTGCCTGCCGACGCGGTCGGCGAGGAAGCGGCCCCGCTGCTGATGCACGTGCTCGACCTGCGCGAGGAAGCCGTAGGAGGCTTCGATCGCCTCGGCGAGCCTCGCCAGCAGCTCGCCGAGATCGCCCGGCGACCGCGGTGCCAGCAGGAGCTCCACCTTGCTGGGTCGGACGAAGCCCGGGGGATGGCGGCGGAATGGGTCCGCCACGTACGACACCGTGCCAGTCCCGCCTCCGTGCGGAGCGGCCAGGTGCACGACAGCCTGCGGCCGGTCGGCCTGTCGGGTGGCCAGCTCGACCAGCTGGCCCGGGAGGTCGGAGACCGTCGTCCGCGCCGGGTCCCGCGCACCCACCCGCGTCGGGGCGTGCTGGGGAAACGTCTCGAGCACCCGAGCCACGCGGGCGACGAACTCCGCCGCGCCGGGTCGGGCGACGGTCACGAGCTCGAGGGAGTAGGTGGGCGCCGTGGCCTGCGGAGCGCGCGCTGGTTCGGTCACGCACCGATCATCGCGCAGGTCACCCGGCGAAGCGCTGTCGGGAGTGGCCGTCGCGGCCGAACGGGTCGGCCGAGGCAGGCATGGACAGAACACGTAAAGGGGACCCGATTCCGGACCGGTGCACTGTTGACATGTGCGTCAACTGTTGCCATCGTCACAGGTATGGCGCTTGATGAGGCATCACAACAATTTCTGGTAGCAATGGCCGAGGGCGGCTCGCCGCCCCTCTACGAGCAGACGCCCGCGATGGCCCGCACGACCGGTCCGATCTTCGCGGGAATGAGCGGTCCGGGACCGGAGGTCGGGGAGGTCCGCGACCTTGAGCTGGACGGCGCGAACGGGCAGTTCCGCGCGCGCGTCCTGAAACCCAAGGGCGACCCGAAGGCGATCATCGTCTACTACCACGGCGGCGGCTGGGTGATCGGCGACATCGACCTGCAGTACGACACGGTGGCGCGGCAGCTGGTCGACAAGAGCGGCTGCACGGTGGTGATGATCAACTACCGCAAGGCCCCCGAGTTCCCGTTCCCCACCGCGGTCGACGACTCGTACGCCGGTCTCGAGTGGGTCGACGCGCACCGCGACGAGCTGGCTCCCGCGGGCGCGCCGCTGATCGTCGCCGGTGACAGCGCGGGCGGCAACCTGAGCGCGGTGATGGCGCTGCGCTCGCGCGACCGCGGCGGCCCCAAGATCGACTTCCAGGTGCTCGTCTACCCGGTCACCGACTGCGACTTCGAGCGTGCGTCGTACAACGCCGAGTCCAACCAGCTGCTGCTGGACCGCAAGCTGATGGAGTGGTTCTTCGCGCACTACGAGCCCGACCCCGAGGCGCGCAAGCACCCCGACATCTCCCCGATCCGCCACGAGAACCTCGGCGGCCTGCCGCCGGCGTTCGTCTACGTCGCCGAGTGCGACCCGTTGCACGACGAGGGCGTCGAGTACGCCGAGAAGCTCAAGCAGGCCGGCAACGAGGTCGAGCTGGCGGAGGCCGAGGGCCAGATGCACGCCTTCTTCCAGATGGCCAACATCCTGCCGGGCTATGCCAAGGGCATAGACCTGGTCGTCAACAAGATCAACGGGTTCGTAGCGAAAGCAGGGAAGCAATGACCACGACGACTACCCGAGAAGAGGCTGCTCAGCAGGGCGCCGAGCAGGCGAAGGTCGACTACGACGTCGTCATCGTCGGAGCCGGCTTCTCCGGCATGTACCAGCTGCACAAGCTGCGTCAGCAGGGGATGACGGCGCACGTGTTCGAGACCGGCGACGACGTCGGCGGCACCTGGTTCTGGAACCGGTATCCCGGCGCGCGGGTCGACATCGAGTCGCACCACTACTCCTTCGGCTTCGACGAGCAGCTGCAGCAGGAGTGGGACTGGCAGGAGCGCTACGCGCCGCAGCCCGAGTTGCTGGCCTACGCGCGACACGTCTCCGAGCGGTACGACCTGCGCAAGGACATCAGCTTCTCCACGAAGGTCGAGGCGCTGGATTGGGACGACGCGTCGGGCACCTGGACGGTCCGCACCGACAACGGCGACCCGGTCACTTGCCGGTTCGTCATCCTCGCCACGGGCTGCCTGTCGGTACCGCAGCGCCCGAAGTTCGAAGGCCTCGACGACTTCAAGGGCGAGCTGTACTACACCTCCAGCTACCCCAAGGAGGGCGTCGACCTCTCGGGCAAGAAGGTCGCGGTGATCGGCACCGGATCGTCGGGCCTGCAGACGATCACCGCGATCGCGCCCGAGGTCGGCGAGCTGACGGTCTACCAGCGCACGCCCTCGTTCGCCGTACCGGCGCGCAACTACGAGCTCAGCGACGAGGACCGGCAGAAGTACAAGGCCAACTACTCGGAGATCCGCACGAAGAACTTCGCGTCGAAGGTCGGTTTCGACGACGGCCAGAAGGCCGGCGTCCTCGCCTCGGAGCTGCCGCCGGACGAGGTCCGCGCGATGCAGGACGATCGGTGGGAGTTCGGCGGCCTGAGCTACGGGTTCGCGTTCGGCGACATCCTGCTGGACGCGGCCGTCAACGAGCAGTTCGCCGAGTACGTGCGCGAGCGGATCCGCGAGCGCGTCAAGGATCCCGAGCTCGCCGAGAAGCTTTCGCCGCGCACCTACCCGATCGCCAGCAAGCGGATGTGCGTCGACACCGGCTACTTCGAGGTCTACAACCAGGACAACGTCACGCTGATCGACATCCACGAGAAGCCGATCGAGAAGTTCACCGAGGGCGGGATCATCGCCGGCGGCGAGGAGCGTGAGTACGACGTCGTCATCCTCGCGACCGGGTTCGACGCGATGACCGGCGCGGTCAACAAGATCGACATCACGGCACGCGGTAAGAAGCTGCGGGAGCACTGGGCGCACGGTCCGCAGACGTACCTCGGCCTGATGGTCAGCGGGTTCCCGAACCTGCTGATGATCACCGGCCCGCAGAGCCCGTCGGTGCTGACGAACATGATGACGTCGATCGAGTACGACGTCGACTGGATCAGCCGGCTGCTGACGGACATGCGCGATCGGGGCAAGACGCGCATCGAGGCGCGCCCGGAGTCCGAGCAGTGGTGGGTGAAGGCCAACAACGACATCGCCGCGCTGACGCTGATGCCGCAGGCCCACTCCTGGTACATGGGCGCCAACATCCCCGGCAAGGAGCAGGTGTTCATGCCGTGGGTGGGCGGTTCCGACGTCTACATGGCGATCTGTGAAGGGATCGCGCTCGCCGGCAACTACCACGGCTTCAAGATGCAGTAGCTCCGCCGTCCTCGCGCCGGTCACTCGACAGCGAGGTGCGCAGGGTTGCTCGACAGCAAGGGTGCGCGGGATTCGTCGCTGACGACGAATCCCGCGCACCTTGCTGGTAGGTAGGCGAAGCGGCCCCGCGGAGGCGACTGCGGACCACCTGCCGGCAGCGCCGCATCGTCGTCCCTAGAGCGCGATCGCGACCAGTGCGACGGCCGGGAGGATCACCGAGCCCACGGTGCCGCGGACGCTTCCGCCGCGCGGGCGCCAGTACCCGATCAGGTCGGCGACGCCCATGAACAACGACGAGAACAGCATGTAGATGCAGCACACGACCACCACGGTGGTTCCGGTCACCGCGTCGGCGTAGCCGACCATCCACAAGCCGATGAACGTGCCGACGCCGACGAGGGCGTTCCTGGCGCCGATGCAGAACGACCACAGGTGCACCTGCCGCAGGCCGCTCGCCTCGATGCCGAGAAACCGCTGCACCCAGGGGCGATCGATGAGGAAGGCCTCCAGGGGGAACACGACGATCAGCAGCAGCGCCGAGAGCCCGGCGGCGAGCTGCGCGACTGCGTTGATGGTGACCTCCGCCGAAGACTTGCGCCGGTGGCAATCGGCACGCGGGTAGTACCGACCTCCATGGTCGGCGCTCCCGATGGCTTGTCAAGCCCGCTCGCGGTGTCCGGCACCGCCGCCGGACAGGGTGCCCAAAAGCAAGGTGCGCGGGTTCGTCCCTAAGGACGAATCCCGCGCACCTTACTGGTAGGCAGTCGAAGCGGCGCCGCTACTCGGCGTCCTTGATCTCGCAGATCACGGTGCCCTGGGTGACCGGGTCGCCGGGGGAGCCCTGCAGGCCGGTGATCACGCCGTCCTTGTGCGCAGTCACCGGGTTCTCCATCTTCATCGCCTCGAGGACGACGACGAGTTCGCCGGCGGAGACCGACTGGCCCTCCTCGACGGCAACCTTGACGATGGTGCCCTGCATCGGGGCGGTGACCGAGTCGCCGGAGGCCGCGGAGCCGCTGCCGCCGCCCATCTTGCGCTTCTTCGCGGCCTTCTTCGGCCCGGTGCCGTTGCCGCCGAAGGACAGGTCGCCCGGCAGCGAGACCTCGACGCGCTTGCCGCCGACCTCGACGACGACCGTGTGCCGCGGCAGCGTCTCGTCGTGCGCCTCGGCGCCGCCGGTGAACGGCTCGACCTGGTTGTCGTACTCGGTCTCGATCCAGCGGGTGTGGACGTCGAAGCCCTCGGCGGGCTTGCCGTCCTTGTCGGCGGCGATGAACGCGGGGTCGCGGACGACGGCGCGGTGGAACGGGATGACCGTCGCCATGCCCTCGACCTGCAGCTCGTCGAGCGCGCGCCGCGAGCGCTCCAGCGCCTGCGTGCGGTCCTTGCCGGTGACGATCAGCTTGCCCAGCAGCGAGTCGAACTGGCCGCCGATGACCGAGCCGGTCTCGACGCCGAAGTCCATGCGCACGCCCGGGCCGGACGGCTCGACGAGCTTGGTGACGGTGCCCGGGGCGGGCAGGAAGTTGCGGCCGGCGTCCTCGCCGTTGATGCGAAACTCGAACGAGTGCCCGCGCGGCTCCGGATCCTCGGTGTACGGCATCGCCTTGCCCTCGGCGATGGCGAACTGCTCGCGGACGAGGTCGAAGCCGGAGGTCTCCTCGGTGACCGGGTGCTCGACCTGCAGGCGGGTGTTGACCTCGAGGAACGAGATCACGCCGTCCTGGCCGACGAGGAACTCGCAGGTGCCGGCGCCGTAGTAGCCGGCCTCCTTGACGATCTTCTTCGACGCCTCGTGCAGGCTGGCGCGCTGCTCCGCGGTCAGGAACGGCGCGGGCGCCTCCTCGACGAGCTTCTGGTTGCGGCGCTGCAGCGAGCAGTCGCGGCTGCCGACGACGATCACGTTGCCGTGCTGGTCGGCCAGCACCTGGGTCTCGACGTGCCGGGGCTTGTCCAGGAACCGCTCGACGAAGCACTCGCCGCGGCCGAACGCGCTCTCGGCCTCGCGGACGGCGGAGTGGAACAGCTCGGGGATCTCCTCCATCGTGCGGGCGACCTTCAGGCCGCGGCCGCCGCCGCCGAAGGCCGCCTTGATCGCGACCGGCAGGCCGTGCTCCTCCGCGAACGCGATGACCTCGTCCGGCCCGTTGACCGGGTCGGCGGTGCCGGGCACCAGCGGAGCGCCGGCCTTCATCGCGATGTGGCGGGCGGTGACCTTGTCGCCGAGCGCCTCGATCGCCGACGGCGGCGGACCGATCCAGATCAGGTCGGCGTCGATCACGGCCTGCGCGAAGTGCGCGTTCTCGGACAGGAAGCCGTAGCCGGGGTGGATCGCGTCGGCGCCGGACTTCTTGGCCGCGTCGATGAGCTTGTCGATCACCAGGTAGGACTCGGCCGACGTGCTGCCCCCGAGCGCCACGGCCTCGTCGGCCATGCGCACGAACGGCGCGTCACGGTCGGGGTCGGCGTACACCGCGACGGAGCCGATGCCGGCGTCCTTGCACGCGCGGATGACGCGTACGGCGATCTCACCGCGGTTGGCGACGAGCACCTTCTTGATGGCGGTGGTGTCGCCCTCGCTCTGTACAGGCATATCTGGCCTTTCTAATCCGTGCGTCAAACAGCTAGTTGAAAAGATTGAGTGATGTCGATGTCGAGCTCGGCGAGCATCCGACGGACGAGCGGGAGGCTGATCCCGATGACGTTAGTGTGATCGCCCTCGAGACGCTCGACGAACCAGCCGCCCAGACCGTCGATGGTGAACGATCCCGCGACGTGCAGCGGCTCGCCGGTGGCGACGTACGCCTCGATCTCCGCGTCGCTCATCGGCCCGATGTGCACCTCGGTGGACGCCGACGAGCTCGTCGAGCGGGCGCCCACGATGACGTGGTGGCCGGTGTGCAGCGTCCCGTGGTTGCCGCGCATCTGCCGCAGGCGGCGCGTGGCGTCACCCGCGTCGCTGGGCTTGCCGCGCACCTCGCCGTCCATCTCGAACATCGAGTCGCAGGCCACGACGACCGCGTCGTCGTCCGCGAGCTGGGTGGCGACCTCGCGACCCTTGGCCTCGGCGAGCGCGATGACCTTCTGCTGCGGCGACGCGTCGGGCATCAGCGCGAGCAGCGCATCCTCGTCGACGTCCGAGACGACGACCTCGGGCTCGATGCCGGCCGCCCGCAGCGTGGCCAGCCGGGCCGGCGAGCGGGAGGCGAGGACGAATCTCATCGGGGCTGGTACTCCGCCCGCCAGCCGCCGAATCCGGGACGGCCGATGCTGCGCATGCGGCGCGCCGGGCTCGCCCAGCCGCTGACCGGCTTCGGCGCCGGCGCCTTCTCGCCGCCGGACGCGGCCGCCGCCAGGACGAGCGTCAGCACCGCGATCTCCTCCGGGGTCGGATTTCCGGCCTCGATGGTGAAGAACGGCGTGGGCGGTGCGGTGGCATCGTCGGCGTGCGGCGTCTCGACGTCGCTCGTTCCTCGCTCGCTCGACGACCGTGAGGTGTCCGCGGGGGCGTCCGGGTCGGCCGGCTTCTGCTCGCTCACAGCGGGATGTTCCCGTGCTTCTTCGGCGGCAGCGTCGCGCGCTTGTTCTTCAGCGCCCGCAGCGCCCGGGTGATGTTCATCCGGGTGTTCGACGGGTTGATGACCGTGTCGATGTAGCCGCGCTCGGCCGCGATGTACGGGTTCGCCAGGTGCAGGTCGTACTCGTCGATGAGCTCCTTGCGCTTGGCCTCGACGTCGCCGCCCTCCTCCTGGACCTTCTTGAGGGTGTTGCGGTGCAGGATGTTGACCGCGCCCTGGGCACCCATCACCGCGATCTGGCCGGTCGGCCACGACAGGTTGATGTCGGCCCCGAGGTGCTTGGAGCCCATCGCGTCGTACGCGCCGCCCATCGCCTTGCGGGTGATGACGGTGACCAGCGGGACGGTCGCCTCGGCGTACGCATAGAGCAGCTTCGCGCCGCGGCGGATGATGCCGTTCCACTCCTGGCTGGTGCCGGGCAGGAAGCCGGGCACGTCGACGAACGTGATGACCGGGACGTTGAACGCGTCGCAGGTACGGATGAACCGGGCGGCCTTCTCCGAGGAGTCGATGTCGAGGGTGCCGGCCAGCTGCATCGGCTGGTTGGCGACGACGCCGACGGACTGCCCGTCGATGCGCGCGAAGCCGCACAGGATGTTCGGCGCGAACATCGGCTGCACCTCGAGGAACTCGCCGTCGTCCACGACGTGCTCGATGATCGCCTTCATGTCGTACGGCGTGTTGGGCGAGTCGGGGATCGCGGTGTCGAGCCAGAGGTCCTCTTCGCGGCCCTGGAGGTCCTCGCCCTGGCCCTCGAGCTCGGGCGGGGTGTCCATGTTGTTGGAGGGCAGGTACGACAGCAGGGCCTTGACGTACTCGATGGCCTCCTCCTCGTCGCTGCCCATGTAGTGCGCGACGCCGGAGCGGCTGTTGTGCGCCTTCGCGCCGCCGAGCTCCTCCATGCCGACGTCCTCACCGGTGACCGTCTTGATGACGTCGGGGCCGGTGATGAACATGTGCGAGGTCTGGTCGACCATCACGGTGAAGTCGGTGATCGCGGGGGAGTAGACGGCGCCGCCGGCGCACGGGCCCATGATCAACGAGATCTGCGGGACGACGCCCGAGGCGTGCACGTTGCGGCGGAAGATCTCGCCGTACAGGCCGAGCGAGACGACACCCTCCTGGATGCGCGCGCCGCCGGAGTCGTTCAGGCCGATGACGGGGCAGCCGATCTTCATCGCGAAGTCCATGACCTTGACGATCTTCTCGCCGAAGACCTCGCCGAGCGAGCCGCCGAAGACGGTGAAGTCCTGCGCGAAGACGGCCACCTGGCGGCCGTCGATGGTGCCGTATCCGGTGACGACGCCGTCGCCGTACGGCCGGGTCTTCTCCTGCCCGAAGGCGGTCGAGCGGTGCCGGGCGTACTTGTCCATCTCGATGAACGTTCCCGGGTCGAGCAGCATCTCGATGCGCTCGCGGGCGGTCTTCTTGCCGCGCGCGTGCTGCTTCTCGACGGCGCGCTCGGAACCGGCGTGGGCGACCTCGGCCTTGCGGCGTTCGAGGTCGGCGATCTTGCCCGCCGTCGTGGTCAGGTCGATCTCGGGTGCGGCGTTTGCGGTATCGGTCACGGATTGCACTTTAACGCCCGCGACGCGCGGGGCTGCGCCGGGTTCCGGAGGCAGCGACGCGGCGGCGTGCGCGATCCGGGGCGCGGAACTATTCGGTCGGGCGACCGAAGCGGCTATCGTCGGCAGATGACCTCCGCAGCGCAGGATCGGGCGTGACCCGCGCCCGGCGGGTGCGACCGGCCGCCCCGGGTGCGCCGCCCGGGAACAGACCGGGAGCGCCGCCGCCCCCGGACGGGCCGTGGCGGGCGCTGCGTACCGCGGGGGGACCGATCGCGGTCGTCGACCTGGACGCCTTCGACGCCAACGCCGAAGGCCTGCTGCGGCGCGCCGCCGGGACACCTATCCGCGTGGCGTCCAAGTCCGTGCGGTCGCGGGCGCTGATCTCGCGGGTCCTGCAGATGGAGGGGTACGCCGGCGTCCTCGGCTACTCGGTACGCGAGGCCGTCTGGCTCGCCGAGCACGGCATCCGGGACGTCGTCGTCGCCTACCCGTCCGTCGACCGCGACGCGATCGCCGCCGTGGCCTCCTCGCCCGCGCTCGCCGAGCAGATCTGCTTCATGGTCGACCTGCCGGAGCACGTCCGGCTGCTCGTCGACCTGGCGGTCCTCGCCGGCGCGCGGCTGCGGGTGGCGATCGACGCCGACTGCTCGCTGCGGCTCGGACCCCTCAGCGTCGGCGTGCACCGATCAAAGGTGCGCACCCCCGAGGACGCCGGGCGCCTCGCCGGGCTGATCGCGCGGACCCCCGGCGTCCGGCTCTGCGGCCTCATGCTCTACGAGGCGCAGGTCGCCGGCGTCCCCGACGACCGCCGCGGCATCCGCCTCGTGAAGCGGCTCTCCAACGACCAGCTGAGCCGTCGCCGGCGGGAGATCCGGGCCGCCGTGGAGGGGCACGGGAGCCTCGAGCTCGTCAACGGCGGCGGCACCGGCAGCCTGCACACCACGCGGCTCGACCCCGCCGTCACCGAGCTCGCCGCCGGGTCGGGCCTGTTCATGCCAGCCAGCTTCGACGGGTTCGCGGACCTCGGGACGCGGCCCGCGGCGTGGTTCGCCTCGCCGGTCACCCGCAAGCCCGCCGACGACGTGGTGGTGACCTTCAGCGGCGGCTATCACGCCTCGGGCGCCCCCGGACGCTCGCGGCTGCCGGTGCCGACCTACCCCGCCGGGCTGTCCTACTTCGCGCAGGAAGGCGCCGGGGAGGTGCAGACCCCGCTGCGCGGGGCCGCGGCCCGCCGGCTGAACGTCGGCGACCTCGTGTGGTTCCGGCACGCGAAGGCGGGGGAGATGTGCGAGCGGTTCACCGAGCTGCTGCTGGTCCGCGGCGGCCAGGTGGTCGAGCGGGTCCCGACGTACCGCGGGGAGGGGCAGAGCTTTGGCTGAGTGGACCAACTGGACCGGCACCAGCACGGCGTCCGGCATCGACGTCGTCCGGGTGCGCGACGTGGACCACCTGCGCCAGGTCTGCGCCGGCGCGTCCGCGCGCGGCGGCCGGCTCAAGCCGATCGGGGCGGCGCACTCCTTCACCGGCATCGGCCAGCCGGTCCAGACGCAGCTGGACGTGTCGCGGCTCAGTGGCCTCATCAGCGTCGACGCGGAGCGCTCGCGGGCCTGGCTCGGCGCCGGAACCCGGCTGGGCGACGCGGTGCGCGCGCTGCACGACGCGGGGCTCGGGCTGTCGAACCAGGGCGACTACGACCGGCAGACGCTCGCCGGCGCCACCTCCACGGGGACGCACGGCACCGGCCTCGGGCTGACCGGGTTCGCCGGCATGGTGCGCGGCGTCGAGGTCGTGCTGGCCGACGGCAACCTGCTGCGCGTCACCGAGACCGAGAACGCCGAGCTGCTGCCGGCGATGTCGCTGAGCCTCGGCGCGCTCGGCGTCCTCACCGCCATCGAGTACCAGTGCGAGCCGCGCTACCTGCTGTCGGCACACGAGGGGCCAGCCCGCTTCGGCGCCGTCCTCGAGGAGCTCGACGAGCGGGTCGCGAGCGCCGACCACTTCGAGTTCTTCTGGTTCCCGGACACCGACCGGGTGCTCGCCAAGACCAACCGGCGCCATCGCGACGAGGCGCTGCGCGCGCCGCTGCCGGCCTGGAAGGACCGCCTGGACAACGACATCCTCTCCAACCGGGTGTTCGGCGTGGTCACCGCGCTGACCCGCCGGTTCCCGCGGCTGACCGCCCCGATCAACCAGGTCAGCGCGCGGGCCCTGTCGGAGAAGTCGTACACCGACTGGTCGCACGTCGTGTACCCCACCGAGCGCAACGTGCGGTTCTGCGAGTCGGAGTTCTCCGTGCCGCGGGCGGACGTCGTCGCCGTGCTGCGCCGGCTGGAGGCGTGGCACCGCGCGCACCGCTCGGCCACGCCGTTCCCCGTCGAGGTGCGCTTCACCGGCGCGGACGACCGGTGGCTGTCGACGTCGTACGACCGCGAGTCGGCGTACATCGCGGTGCACCAGGTCGCGGGGCGCCCGTACGAGGAGTACTTCCGCGCGTTCTGGGAGATCCTGCGCGACTACGAGGCGCGCCCGCACTGGGGGAAGCTGCACGAGCTCGCGGCGGCGGACCTGCGGCGGGTCTACCCGCGCTTCGACGACTTCGTCGCGGTGCGCGACCGGCTGGACCCGGCCCGGGTCTTCGCCAACCCCTACCTGGACCGCGTCCTCGGCCCGTGACCCTCTCCGATCCTGGTGCCGAGAGCCCGCTCCGCGGGTCACCGGTCGCACGACCGGGTGGGTAGGGTTCGGCGCATGATCGATGCGGATGCCGTACGCCGGGGGCTGGACTCGTTCTGGCAGGAGCTGCAGGTGGTCGCCGAGACGGGGTCCACCAACGACGACGTCCTGGCGCTCGCCGCCGAGGGCGCCCCGCAGGGGCTGGTGCGGGTCGCCGAGTTCCAGACGGCCGGCCGCGGGCGGCTGTCCCGGACCTGGCAGGCGCCGCCGGGCAGCTCGGCCATGTTCACGATGCTGCTGCGTCCCACCACGCCCGTCGCCCGCTGGGGCTGGATCCCGCTGATCGCCGGGCTCGGCGTGTACGACGCGCTCCTGGCCGCGGGCGCGGAGGTGGCCCTGAAGTGGCCCAACGACGTCCAGCTCGGGGACGACCGCCGCAAGTGCGGCGGGATCCTCACCCAGGCCACCACCGGAGCGGTGGTGGTCGGCATCGGGCTCAACGTCGTGCCGCACGACGGGCTGCCGAGCACGGCCGCCGCGATCCACCAGTTCTGGGACGCGCCGCGCGAGGACATCCTGCGCGCGGTGCTGAACGGGATCGGCCGGCGGTACGGCGCCTGGGAGGCCGCCGGCGGCGACGTCGCGCGCAGCGGGCTGCTCGCGGCGTACCGCTCGGCCTGCGGGACGATCGGCCGGCGGGTCCGGGTGCTGCTGCCGGGTCCGCCTCCGGCCGCCTCCGGCCAGGGGGCGGAGGCCGGGACGGAGCACGCGGTGGAAGGCGATGCCGTGGGCGTCGACGAGGACGGCCGGCTGGTCGTCGAGACCGCGTCGGGCCCGCTGGTGGTCGGCGCCGGCGACGTGGTGCACGTCCGTCCGGCGTGAGGCTCATGGGCGGTATGTGTCCGTGCTGCCGTCTAGCGTGGTCTCCATGACTGGAATGCGGCTGCGCTGGTACACCGTCGTCGTCGACAGCCTGGACGTGCGCGCCCAGGCCAGGTGGTGGGCGGAGGTGCTCGACTGGGTCCAGGTGTACGACGCCGACGACGAGTGCGTCATCGTGCCCCGGCACGCGAGCGCCGACCCGATCAGCGCCGAGGAATGGGATCGCGCCGGGCCGGGCATCGTGTTCGTGACGGTTCCCGAGACCAAGACCATCAAGAACCGGCTGCACCTCGACCTCGCGCCGCACCTCGACGACGACCGGGACGCCCAGATCGAGCGGCTGCTCGCCATGGGGGCCCGCCGCGTCGACGTCGGGCAGGACGACGAGAAGGTCGGCTGGACGGTGCTCGCGGACCCCGAGGGCAACGAGTTCTGCGTGCTGTCCTCCCGCGACCGGTAGCCCGTCGGGCCGCAGAACGACGCGCTTCCGGGCCGCTGTCGACTCCCGGCGGACACCGGCTCTCAGCGCTGTCGGTTTCCGGCAGGTCCGGGCCGTGGTCGCGTAGATTTGCTGGTAACGGCCGCGAGTGGAGGATCCGATGGGCTTTCCCGAGAACATCCTGACCAAGGACGAGAAGGTCGTACGCAGCCTGCACCCGCACTGGCTGACCGTCCTCGCGCCGACGGTGATCGGCATCCTGATCATCGCGGCGGCCTGGCTGATCGTCGCCATGACGCCGGTCAACCCGACCTGGGACGTCGTCGACTGGATCATCATCGGCCTCGGAGTCCTGCTGCTGATCATCTTCGTGCTGGTGCCGTTCCTGCGCTGGCGCACGACCCGCTACGTGATCACCACCAACCGGGTCGCCGTCCGCCGTGGCGTGCTGTCGAAGTCCGGCCAGGACATCGGCCTGTCGAAGATCACCGACGTCTCCTTCCACCAGTCGTTCCTCGATCGGATCATCCGCTCGGGCTCCCTGCACATCGAGACCGCGGGCGACGGGCCGGACGAGGACATCGCGAACATCCCGCGCAGCAACCAGGTGCAGCAGCTGCTCAACCGGCTCGTCGAGGAGGACGCCGCGCGCCGCGGCGGCTTCGGCGCGGGCGGGCACCGCGCGTACGACGCGACGTCCGGCAGCGGCTCGTACGGCGGCGCCGCGGCGAACGACGCCCGCGGCAGCGACCCGGCGTACGACCCCCGTGGGGAGCCGCGCCCGGACCGCACCGACCGCACCGACCGCGCGGAGCGCCGGCCGGACGCCGGACCGGACGAATGGGAGACCCCGCCGCTGCGCTGAGCAGCGAATCTGCCGGCGACGGGTCCGCCAGTCCGGGGAATCACAGCCGCGCGGGCGGCTCGCCGATCGCAGGTCCGAAATCTTGTCGGGGACCCGACCTACGTTGAGGACATGCGGATCCTGCACACCTCCGACTGGCACGTCGGACGCCGGTTCAACGAGACCGACGTGCTCGATCACCTCGGCGAGGTGATCGATGCGCTCATCGACGCCGTCCGTCGTGAGCGCATCGACGTCGTGGCCATCGCGGGCGACGTCTTCGACCGCGCCGCGCCCACCGCCGAGGCCACCGCGTTCCTGTCCGAGCGGCTGCGGCTCGTCCGCGCCGCCGGCGCACAGATCGTGATGATCAGCGGCAACCACGACGGAGCCTCCCGGCTCGGGTACGGCGGGTGGGCGGCCGCGGCCGGCGGCCTGCACTCGATCACCTCCGTCGCCCAGATCGGCAGCCCGGTCGAGATCGCCGACGAGCACGGGCCGGTCTACTTCTACGGCATCCCCTTCCTCGATCCCAAGATCGACCGGGGGCACTTCGGCGACGACGCGCTCGCCAGCCACGAGCTGATCCTGGACGCCGCGATGGACCGGGTGCGCGCCGACCTCGCGCAGCGCGAGGGCGACCGCTCGATCGTGCTCGCGCACTGCTTCGCGGTCGCCGGCGAGCGCGGCGCGCAGCTGCCGCAGGGCGAGCAGATCGCCGCCGACGTCACCGACTCCATGCGCTCGATCGCCTGCGGCGGCGTCGAGTGCGCGCCGACGGCGGTGTTCGAGGGCGTGTCGTACGTCGCCCTGGGGCACCTGCACTCGCGGAAGGTCCTCGCCGAGCACATCCGCTACAGCGGCTCGCCGCTGGCCTACTCCTTCGGCGACCGGGGACCGCGCGGGGCGTGGCTGCTCGATCTGGATGCGGACGGCGTCCGCGACGTCTCCTGGGTCGAGCTGCCCGTGCCGCGCCAGATGTCCTTGCTGACCGGGAGGATCGACGATCTGCTCGAGGATCCGGCGCACGAGCCGCTGACCGGGCACTGGATCAGCGCGGTGCTCACCGACCGGGCCTACCCGCTCGAGGCGATGCGCCGGCTGCGGGCCCGCTTCCCCTACTGCGTGCGGCTCGAGTTCCGCCCCGAGGCAGGCTCGACCGTGGCGGCGCGCAGCTACGCCGAGCGGGTCGCCGGCAAGAGCGACGAGGCGCTGACCACCGAGTTCGTGGCCGAGATGCGCGGCGGCGTGGCCGCGACCGACCTCGAGTCCGAGCTGATCCGCGCCGCTTTCGAGGAGCTGCGCTCGCGGGAGGCGATCGCATGAGGCTGCACGCGCTGACGATGACCGCGATCGGGCCCTATGCCGAGACCGAGCGGGTCGACTTCGACGCGCTCGCCGGTGACGGGCTGTTCCTGTTCGCCGGGCCGACCGGCGCCGGCAAGACGACCGTCCTGGACGCCGTCACCTTCGCGCTGTACGGCCGGCTGCCCGGCACCCGTGAGGGCCAGCTGTCGCGGCTCAAGAGCGACTTCGCGGCCGCCGACGTCCGGCCCGAGGTGGTGCTCGAGCTGACGGTCGGCGCGGAGCGGCTGCGGGTGCACCGGTCACCGTCGTACGAGCGGCCCAAGAAGCGCGGCGACGGCACCACCACCGAGCGGGCCTCGGTCGCCATCGAGCGGCAGGTCGACGGCGCCTGGATCGGCGTCGAGGGCGCGCGCAAGGAGAACGTCGCCAACGACTGGCTGGCCGAGCGCCTCGGCCTGACCTGCGATCAGTTCACCCAGGTCGTGCTGCTGCCGCAGGGCCAGTTCGCGGAGTTCCTGCACGCCTCCGACGACGTCCGCGAGAAGCTGCTCGTCTCGCTGTTCAACGCGCACCGGTTCAAGGACGTCGAGGACTGGTTCGACGACCGGCAGCGGACCGAGGCGGCGGTCGCGGCGGACGCCGAGGAGAAGGTCACCGCATTGCGCACCAAGGCGCAGGCCGTCGCCGACCTGGGCGACGACGACCTGCCCGAGGCGGTGGACGTCGAGTGGTTCGCCTCGCTCGCGGACTCGGTCCGCGCCCGCAGCGACGAGGCCGAGATCCGCGTCGACGTCGCTGCCCGGCTGCACGAGGAGGCCGCGGAGCGCCTGCTCGCGGCCGAGGACGTCGTCCGGCGCCAGCAGGAGCTGACCGAGGCGCGGCGGCTGCACGAGATCGTCGAGGTGCAGCGCGACGACATCGCGACGTTGCGCAGCCGGTACGAGCGCGCCGTCGCGGCTGCATCCGTCGCCCCACTGCTGATCGAGCTCGACCGGCGCCGCAGCACCGCCGAGGGGGCAGCGGCGCAGGCCGCCGCGTCCCGGCAGGCGCTGCTGGCCACCGAGCCCGACCTCGCCGAGCAGCCCGTCGACGCGGCTCGCGCGCGGCTGCGCGCGCTCACCTCGCGACGGGGCGCTCTCGACGACGTGATCGCCGCCGAGCGCGAGATCGCCGGCCAGCGCGCGGCGCTCGAGGCCGCCACCGAGGCGTTGGCGG
>NZ_WBKP01000030.1 GCF_009602465.1 Cumulibacter manganitolerans
TCGAAGGATCCACCTGGTGGCCGCGCCTACGTTGGAGGCACGCGCTCACTCAGGTCCGTCGTACACCACTCTGCTGGACTCCACTGTACCGAAGGCGTTGGTCTGGGACGGCGAGGCCGCCGTCGGTAGATGGCGCGCTCGAAAGCCGGAGCTCACCGCGGACTGCCAGGCATTCCGCGGAGTGCTGGGGTCCAAGGTGATCATCTGCAAGCCTGCTGATCCCGAGGCCAAGGGCATGCTCGAGCGGCTCCACGACTACCTCGAACGGTCCTTTCTGCCGGGCAAGGACGTTTACGTCGCCGACAGGCTTCAACGCCCAGCTGACCGAGTTCTTCGTCAAGGCCAACGCTCGGAGGATGCGGGTTCTGGTTTGCACGCCGGGTGATCGGGTCGCCACGGATCGGACCGCGATGCTCCCGCTACCGGTGCGGCCCGAGGTGGGTTGGCGTCAGACGCTGCGGCTGCCGCGTGATCACTACGTCCGACTCGACTCCAACGACTACTCGGTCCACCCCGGCGTGATCGGACGCCGGGTCGAGGTCCACGCCGCCTGCCTACAACGCGAGGTCTCCGCCCGAGAAGCCCACGGCGGGGAGGGCCGCATCCGCGCCGCCAGGTTCCCCTCCCGCAAGTCCTTGGAGGACTTCGACTACGACCACGCCCGTGGCCTGAAACGCGAGACCATCGCCCACCTCGGCATCCTCGACTTCGTCGCGGCCAAGGAAAACGTGGTCCTGCTCGGCCCGCCCGGGACCGGGAAGACCCACGTGGCCACCGGTCTGGCGATCCGTGCCTGCCAAGCCGGGCACCGGGTCCATTTCGCCACCGCCTCCCAATGGGTCGACCGGCTCGCCGCGGCCCACCACGCCGGCCGGCTCCAAGACGAGCTGCGCCGCCTGGACCGCTACCCCGTGCTGGTCATCGACGAGGTCGGCTACATCCCTTCGAACCGGAAGCGGCCAACCTGTTCTTCCAGCTGGTCTTCTCCCGCTACGAACGAGCCAGCCTGATCGTCACCAGCAACAAGAACTTCGCCCGCTGGGGCGAGGTCTTCGGCGACGACACCGTCGCCGCCGCGATGATCGACCGGCTCGTCCACCACGCCGAAGTCATCGCCCTCAAGGGCGACTCCTACCGGCTGAAGAACTGCGAGCTCGGCCGCGTCCCGGCGGCCGTCACCGAAGAGAACCCGTGAACAGGGGGTCGGTTTTCGACCGTCGTTGACAGCGCCGCCGGCCTGCCGGCTCGCAAGAGCCTGGACGAGTTCGACTACACGCCGCAACCAGCCGCCCGGGATCGTGCTGCTCGGCCCGCTAGGAACCGGTAAGACCACTTGGCGACCGGGCTGGCGCTGTACGCGACGGGCGCCGCGTGCTGTTCGCGACCGCGACAGACCGGACCACTCGCCTGTCCGAGACCATCGCCGCGGTCATGATCGACCGGGATCGTGCACCACACCGACGTCATCGCCCTCAAGGGCAACAGCTAACGCCTGCAGCGTCGGCGCCCTGGTCTCAGCGCGAGCGGAAAACCTACACTGACCAGCACACCAACTGTTCATTCTTCGAAGGCCGAAATTGTTCAGTTTTCGAGCGGCGTCGACAACCGCAAACGCCGCGGGGCACGAGGCGGCAGACCCGTCGGGCTCGAGACCGTCGATTAGAAGAACCGCAACGTGATCGAACCCCAGTACTGGCACCATAAGCAATGGCGATGAAATACCTCGGGACGAGGCCAGCGCTTTGCCGCATCGTCGACAGATAGGTCGAGGGGTTTCTCAGCGATGGTGGGGTGCCCGGTGCTGGGGAGGCGGGGAGGAACTCGGTGACCGTTCGATAGCGCCCAGGCACCTCGCCTGAAGGATGTTCACGGTCCACTCGCGAGGGCGGTGAGCGCGTAGCCGGCGGCGGCCGCGGCGACGCTGATTACCAACATGCCGACGCCGTTGGCGACCGCGGCGATGACGCGGCGCTGCTGAGCGAGGCGGATTGTTTCGAAGCTCGCGGTACTGAAGGTGGTGTAACCACCGAGCAGCCCTACGCCGATCACGAGCCGGTATTCGTCGGAAAGTGCCGCAGTCATCCCCAGCGCGGTGATTGCTCCAAGCAGTAGAGAGCCGGTGACATTGATGATGGTGGTGCCGAGCGGGTAGGTGGTCCTGGTGCGGGCGCGGACGAGCCCGTCGATGAGGAATCTTAGGTTGGCCCCCACGCCGCCCGCTATACAGATCGCCGCGAACAGTAGCGGCGTCACCGGTTTCCCTCCCGCCGGATCAGCGCACCGATTGCGATTCCGGCTGCGGTCGCCGCAGCTCCGAATAGGATTGTGCCCAGCGCATACGCGACACCGATGAGCGGCGCGTTTTTGATGAGGAGCACCGTGTCGGTGGCCAGAGCGCTGTAGGTGGTGAACCCTCCCAGCAGCCCAGTGCCAGCGAAGAGACGAATGGTCCGGCGCACGCCGGCGTCCTCGCCACTGGCAACGAGCGTCTCGAGGAGCAAACCGAGAATGAAAGCGCCGGCGACGTTGATCGCGCATGTCGTGAATGGAATGCCGGCAACGGGTGGCATAGCGAGGCTGAGCGTTTCGCGCAATCCAGTACCGATCCCGCCACCGGCGGCAACCAGTGCGAGATATCGGCGCTCTAGGTATACCGGACGCGGGCCAGGCTCAGGGGACTTCTCGACCTTCACGTCGTTGTCCAGCGGTAGCGCATCGCAATCGACCGGTTCGCGCCTGCTTCTCATGTGAGACCAAACCGAGTCACAGTGGGAATCCCTGCTCGCGGAGACTCGCTGTATCGAGGGCGGATAGCAGCGCTCGGGTGCGCGTCATGCCTGGTGCTCCCATGGCAGCGGACCGCTGACGGTGGGAGCTTGCGGAACGACGAGCACGGGTCGATGCTGTCGGTGCGCCAGATGTGCCGCGACGGACCCTGCGAAGAACTCGTCGACCACGCCGCGGAGCCCGGGCCGGCGGGTTCCGACCACGATCATTACTGCATGCATCAGTTCGGCTAAATGCGACAAAGCAGTCGCCGGGTCACCGGCCAACTCTCGCATCTCCCCCGCGACACTCGAGAGCGCAAATACGGATTCGAGTTGGTGCCGAAGCGTCACCGGGAACGGTGCGGGGGCACTGTCCGCCACATCGGGGTCAATCGGCGCCGACGACACCGAACCGTCCGGATGCTCGTGCACCACATACCGTCCGGTATTAACGTGCGCACACACAATCCGTGTGGGACCGCGAAAGGAACGAGCCAACCCGACCGCGGCTTCCACGACGCGCACGCCATAGTCAGGTACGACGCCCGCTACGAGCGTTGCGGTGGGATGGTCGGCGGGCTGGTTCATGGGCTCTCCTATCTACGGGCACTCCAAATGCCGAGATAGGGACCGTTGTCGGCGAGATCACCGAAGTTGAGTACGGCGAGCCCCACCGCCGCGGCACCACAATCAGTGCCTTCACCATCTTCGCATGACCGGGCCGCTCCCTCCAAATCGCTGGCCCCGATCCCGAAGGCGCTTGTTATCGGTCTCGCCGTTCGGGTCTCGAACAGCGAGAGCTTCACGTCCTCCTTCGAGGCATCGCCCATGCGGGTGACGACGATGGTGCCGCCCTTGCTGGTGAGGTCCGTGCAGGCCTTGATGTCCTCACCCTGGAGGTGTCTCAACTACTTGATGGTGCCTGCTCAGGCATGGTCACTGGCCCGTGTTTGTGGGGACGACGAGGGGTGCCGGCTGCGGATCAGGCGCGGGTCGATGTCGAGCAGCTGCGCGATTTCCTTCTTCGACTTGCCGAGTGACCGGAGGTCGTCCACGGCAGCGTTGAGGCCGCTTTCGGCGGCGCGCTGTTGTTCGTCGAGCGTGGCGAGCAGCTGGTCGCGTTCCCGCTGGACCTTCTCGAGGTGCTCGACGGCCTTGATGCCGTCCTCAACGGCGGAGGTGAGCCGGTCGATCTGGGCCTGCAGGTGATCATTGACGCGTTGCCGGGCCGCTACTGCCGCGCTGCGATGAGTCGCCACGTGGGAATCCCCTCCCTGATTTGTCGCTGTCTGTCTCTGTCATGCCTCATAGTCTTCGGCTGCCCAAAGCTTTCCTCGTATGTCCCCGAATGCTGATGCCACCCAGGACTCCAACCCTAACCCAACCCAGAAGAATCCGAAGCCCTTCACACCTTAGGCATTCCAATGTGGGATAGGCTGCGGGCGTGACGGCGACCCTGCATCGGATCGGCGCTGGCGACGGGTATCGCTACTACACAGCGATGGTCGCCAGTGCGGATGAGCGCCGTGAGCCCGGCGAGCGGCTCGGTGACTATTACGTGCGCAGCGGTAACCCGGCCGGCGTGTGGATGGGCGCCGGGCTGACGGCGCTCGGGGTGTCTGGTGAGGTGCGTGAGCAGCAGCTGGCGAACCTGCTCGGACTCGGCCTGCACCCCGACACGGGCGAGCAGCTGGGTTCGCGGTACCGGCTCTTCGCGACCGTGGACGAGCGGATCGCGGCACGGCTGGCGAAGATGGGCCCGCTGTCCCCCGCCGACGAGGCCGCCGTACGGGCGGAGGAAGAACGCAAGGGTGAGCGGCAGGCGGTCGCCGGGTTCGACAGCACCTTCTCCCCCGTCAAGAGCGTGTCCGTCGCCTGGGCCTTAGCGACTCCCGCGGTCGCCGCGCAGATCGAGGCGGCCCACGAGGCCGCCGTCGCGAGCACGCTGGCGTGGATCGAGCGTGAGGCGATCACCGCCCGCACCGGCGCCGACGGCATCGGGCACGTGAACGTGAGCGGGCTGATCGCGGCGGCGTTCACGCACCGCACCAGCCGCGCCGGCGACCCGGACCTGCACACCCACCTGGTGATGTCGAACAAGGCCCTTGCGACGCTGCCGGACGGGTCGCAGCGGTGGCTGACCCTGGACTCCCGCGGCCTGTACAAGGCGAACGTGGCGTTCAGTGAGCGGTACAACCGGGTCCTGGAGGACGAGCTGCACACCCGGCTCGGGTGGACGTTCGCGGTCCGCTCGGACCAGCCGGCGGACGCGGTCGCGCCGATCCGCGAGCTCGCGCAGATACCGGAGCCGCTGATTGTCGCGTTCAGCCAGCGGCGCCAGCAGATCGAGACCGACTACGCCGCCCGGGTACGCGACTACCGCAACGCGCATGGGCATGAGCCGCCGAAGGCGGTGCAGTACGAGCTGGCGCAGACCGCCTGTCTGGCGCAGCGGCCGGAGAAGGACACCGGCAGCACCGAGGCGAGCGAACGCGCGGAATGGGAACGGGTCGCCGCGAACATCCTCACCCCCGCAGAACGCGCGCAGCTGGCGGCGGACCTGGCGCCCGGCACCCCAGGGAGGACCGTGGACCGCCTGGGTGAGGCGGAGATCGCGCGGATCGCCGGCGAGGTGGTGGCCGAGCTGCAGGAGCGCCGCTCGGACTGGACCGAACGGCACATCGCCGCCGCCGCGCAGCGGCACACCGCGACCATCCACCTCCCCTCCCCGCACGCCCGTGACGAGCTGATCGCCGCCATCACGACGGCCGCGGGGCGCCTCGAGGACGTTATCGAGGTCTCCGCACCCGAGCGCGTCCGCACGCCGGCCGAGCTGAGGCGCGCGGACGGTGCCCCGATCTGGGAAGCACCCGCCTCGCGCCGCTCCTCCACCCGCACCCTGCTGGCGGCGGAGGCGCGGCTGCTGGACGCCGCCCGCGAGCACACCCCCGCCCGGCTCCCGGGGGCCTCGGTGAGCCTGGTGCTGGGTGATCACGACCTGGCGAGAGACCAGCTCGCGGTGGTGCGGCAGCTCGTCTCGGGCGAGCGGCGCGTGCAGCTGCTCGTCGGGCCCGCGGGCACCGGGAAGACCACGACCATGAGAGCGCTGGTGGACGTGTGGCAGCGCGCCGGTGGCCGGCCCGTGCGCGGCCTCGCCCCCACCGCGGCTGCGGCGTCGGTGCTGCGCACCGAGACCGGGATGGACCAGGCCGCCACCATCGACTACTGGGCCACGCTGCGGCGCGCCGGCCAGCCGGCCGCGCAGTTCCAGCGCGGCGAGCTCGTCATCGTGGACGAGGCCGGCATGGCCGGCACGCTGAATCTGGACCGCGTGGTGCAGGCCGCGAGGCGGGACGGCGCGCACGTGGTGCTGGTCGGTGACCCGCGGCAGCTGGCCGCGATCGCCTCCGGCGGTGGGCTGCGGCTGATCCAGAACGAGGTCGGCGCCGCGCAGCTGTCCACGGTGTGGCGGTTCGCCGACGTCGACCCGGTGACGGGGAAGCGGGTGCTGCGGGAGTGGGAGGCCGAGGCCAGCCTCGGGTTGCGGGCCGGGGACGCCGAGGCCGTCGAGGCGTACGTGGAGCACGACCGGGTCCGCTCCGGTAGCCGGGAGGCGATGCTTGAGGACATCTACATCGCCTGGCAGCGCGACCAGGCCGGTGACGTGGAGTCGGTCATGATCGCCCCCGACAACCAGACCGTGCAGGCACTGTCTGACCGGGCGCGCGCGGACCGGATCGCCGCTGGCCAGGTCGCCGGCCCGGGCGTGGGACTGCGTAACGGCAGCCGGGCCAGCGTCGGGGACATCATCGTCACCCGCCGCAACGACCGCACGCTGCGGGTCGGCGGGGACTTCGTGAAGAACGGCGACCTTTGGAGGATCACCGGCCTCGGGTCGGACGGCGCCCTGGCGGTCACCGGGCGGCATGGGGTGTGCGTGCTGCCGGTCGGGTACGTGCAGGCGAACGTCGAGCTCGGGTACGCGATGACCGCGCACCGCGCCCAAGGCCTCACCGTCGACCACGTGCACGCCCTGGTCGATGACACTCTCACCCGCGAGGTGCTGTACGTCGCGGCCACGCGCGGGCGGTGCCGTAACCAGCTCTACACGGTCACCGAGCACCTGCTCGATGCCGAGGCCGAACGCCCCGCGGACCCGAACCAGCCCGCGCGGGCGGTGCTGCGCGCGGTGCTGGAGCGCTCGGATGCGGCGGTGTCGGCGACCGAGTCCATTCGCGAGGAAGACGAGCGGGCCGCCAGCATCACCACCCAGCTCCAGCGATGGCGGTACGTGCGCGAGCACGCCGGCACCGACGACGCCCTCCTCGACGTGGCGCTGCCGGCGCACGTCGCGGCCGACGTGCGCGGTGACGAGGCGTGGCCTTACCTGCGCGAGGTCCTGCACTGGCGCGGTGACCAGGCCGTCGAGGACCTGCGCCGCGCCTACCAGTCCCGCACCCTCGCCGGCGCCGACTCCCCCGCCCGCGTGCTCGCCGCCCGCCTGGAGGCGCAGGAACACCCCACTACGGAAATCTACGGCGAGTGGCTGCCCGCCGGCGGGGTCGACGCGTACAGCGACGCCCTCCTCGCCGCCGCACGCGACCGCGCCGCCGAGCTCGGTGCCCGCGCAGCCGTCGAGCAGCCAGCCTGGTCCAGGCAGCTGGGGCCGATGCCGACAGAGCCGGCCGAGCGTGAGGAGTGGCAGCAGCGCGCGGGGATGATCGCGGCGTACCGCGAGGCACACGACGTGACCTCGCGCGAACCGCTCGGCCCGGCGCCGGCGGACCCCCTCGGCCGCGAGCGGTGGGAGCGGGCCCGCACGGCCCTGACGGTGCCGGACGAAGCCGCGGCGACTGCTGATCGACGACCGTACGGAGACCTCACCATCAAGGACCTGCAAACCCAGCTGATCGACGCCCAGCGTTACGCCGAGCGGGCCGCACGCCGGTTGGAGGCGGCGCGTGCGGCGCAGCAGGCGACCAACGCGGGCGACGAGGGGCCGCGCACGCGGCGCGTCGACAGTGACGTCGCGACGTGGACGGCAACCCTGGAGCGGTTGGACCAGGCCGAGCAGCTAGCCGCAGTCGCTCGCCACGCCGAGGAGCAGGCAGCCGATGTCTCGACCCGGCTCGCGGAGCTCGAAGCACACTCGCCGCGGCGCCGCGACCGTGAGCGGTGGCCACAGGACGTGGCCGCGGCACGAGCCGAGTGGGACGAGGCGCAGCAGCGTGCTCAGGAGGCCACGGCCCAGGCCGCGCAAGGTGCCGCCGGCTTGCCCCAACCGCGTCAGTGGCCCCAGATGCGCGAGCATGCCCGTGCAGGGCTGCAAGACGCCGCCGCGCGGCGCGAGCAGGCCGTCTCGGAGGATCAGGACGAACGCGAGCAGATCACCGCGAGCCTCCCGAACCTGGCGCGCCAGGTCGCGACATTCCAGAAGCAGCGCCAAGACCTACGCGCCGAGCTCGAGCGGCGTCCCAGCAGTGATGCTGCGGAGGCCGCGACGTATCTGCGGGAGGGTTTAGATGACCCACGGCGCCAGATCGAGCGTCGTCATGACCGTGAATACGGCTAGCAACGATGGCGGGATCTGGACGTCATTGCCGTTCTACAGCCCGAGGGTGATGGCGAGATGGGTGTGTCGTCAACGGTCGAACTTCCGCGGAAGCCTCAACACCCAACATCAGGAGCCACCGAGCCCCCGAGCTGCGCAGAGCCACGAGCCGTCAGACGCCCGCCACTGAGACCCAGCGTCGCCCGCAAAGGTGGCCCCGGCATCGCCCGTGGTGAACAAGATCGACCCTCGGCGAGTACGTCGGTGTAGACGTCGAGCGGATGCTCGCCGACGGCCGTCACGCACGCGAGGACCAGCCCGTGCTCGGCGTATCGAAGAAACAACCCGAGACTCCGGATGCGCTAGCCTCGATGTTTCACGAGGTCGGTTGTTGAGCTGTTGTCTGGCTGTGCGGGCTGGGTCGTGCCTTGGGCGTGGGTGATGGCCGGCGCTGGTATCGCCGGTTCTCCGTGGTCCTCGTTGGTGGGACAGGGGCTGGCTGTTCAAGCGGTCCGGAGCGTGTTCCAGCCGCGATCGATGAGGTGGTTCCAGGGCCAGTCGCGTGGCAGGCGCAGATGTCTTCGTCGCCCGGTGCGAATGATCCGCCCGGCCACGGTGAACAGGCGGAAACGTAGTCGTTTGGGTTCCCAGCGGCGCGCCGGGTGACGGGTGTCGAAGGCGAGTGTCTGCATCCAGGCCAGCAGGTCGGCGGCGAGGGCGATGACTTCGAGCCAGAGCCTGTTCTTGGCGTACTGGTGAAAGGGCAGGTTCTGTAGCCCGGCGTCTTTGAGGGCGCGGATGCGGTCCTCGCAGCGGGCGCGTTGGCGGTGTCTGACCTCCAGCAACGGCAGGCTCCAGCCGCGGCCGGTGGTGTTGGTGGCGAAACAGGTGATCCGCCAGCCGTTGTGGTCGGTCAGGCGCAGCTGCGCGCCGGGGTGGGGCCGTTCACGGCGGGCGATGACCCGCATGCCGGCCGGCCACCGCTTCGGGCCCGGCCGGGATGCGCGGTCGTGGTTGATCGGTGCCGGCATCCACGCGGTGAGCTCGGCGACCTGGGCATCGGCACGCGGCTGCCCGTCGCCGTCGATCGCCGCGCGCCAGGCTTGCTCGGGGATCACCGCGATCGCGGACGCGACGGTGTCTTGGGCGGTGAACCCGATCGAGTACTCCAGGCCCAGATCGGTGACGTGGTGCAGGAACGCCTTCGAGCAGGCGCCGGTATCGGCACGCACCAGCACCTGCGCCCGCTCGCCGTCGGGCAGCTGGGCCAGGGCGTTGTCCAGCGTCGTGATGTGATCGGCGCTGATCCACGGCGAGGCCTTCCCCGGCCGCAGGTCCAACGCGAGGGGTTCGCCGGTGCCGTGCTCGCCGTGGTCGACGAAGCTGCACATCGGCGCGAACCCGAACCCGCGTTTGAAGGTCGGCTCGGCGCCTTCCTTGTCCGAATGCGCGCCGACCAGCGTGGCATCGATGTCGACGATCACCTGGCCACCGGCCCGCGTGCCGGGCACGCCGGCCAGCGGCCGGCGCCGGGCCCACACCACCGCGCGGGCATCGGCACGAGCGGTACGAATAGCGCTGACCGCGGCATCGACATCACCAGCCAGAGCGGCGAACACGCGGCACACCGTCGGGTCGGACGCGACCGCGCCGAACACCTCCGGCTGAGCCCGCAACGCCGCGATGTCTGCCAGGCAGTCCCCACCGAGCGCGACCGCGACAGCGACATCGAGCAGGACCTTGCCCGGCTCGTGGATCGCCCGCGCCGGGCGCCACGGCGCCAGCGCCCGAGACAGGCCCCGATCCAGGCCAGCGACCCGGACCACCTCGTTGATCAGCAGCGCCCCTGAGGAGGAAATCAACGACTCGCGGACAGGATCAAGAACCAGACTCGGAACACGGCTACGCTTCACCTACGGAGTGCCTCTCTGCGTGAGGGAACTTGAGCTTTAGCAACCCAAGAATCCCGCGCCAGATAGGCACTTCCGTGCTTTACACGCCGCACTCAACCCCGACGACGTGAAATCCCGAGGCTAGCGGCGTGGGTGCGGCAGCTCAACGACACGTTCCAGGCTGGCGGTCATGCACCCGTCGACCCGGGACCGATGGCGCCGCACACCCACGCCGACGGGACCGTGCACAGCCACCGATAGCGAATCGGTGCGCCGCGCGCGTGCTCGTCTTCTCCCCTGACGCTGGCTGCCGAAGGTGGCGCGCACCAGTCGATCAAGACACCGTCGATCGGTATCGACCAACCGTCTTGCACGGCGTACGAGCCCGCTTTCGCCATCGAGGTCGAGTGGTGCCTTCTCGCGGCCCTGGACAAGCTCGATCGTCCGGCGGTGAGTCGGCCTACTTCCGGCTGTCAACGCGACCGGTAGACCAGGGCCTAGCTGCCCTGCCCTCCGATGAGGCGGCCCCCGAACATCGCCGCCAACACGTGCTCTCTGGTGCTTATGCCATTCGGCGCACACTCGCGCCCCCCACGTGCGACGATCTGCGCAGTAGGGGCGATGGTCCCCAACGCTCTGGAGGCGGCGGAAACGTTAGCCGATACGGGCATCGACGTGGACGTGATCGTCGTGACGAGCGCGGATCTTCTCTACCGGGCACTTCGGGGCCCGAACGGGGCGCGGTGCCGCGACGAACGTGGGCGTCCTGGACGCGGTGTTCCCGGCCGATCGCGCGGCCCCGATGGTCACGTTGCTCGATGGTCATCCGCACGCTCTGAGCTTCATGGCGGAGATCAACCGGGTTCGCGCCATCCATCTTGGAGTGGTGCAGTTCGGCCAGTCAGGTGAGCTCGACGCGGTGTACGCCCATCACGGCCTCGATGCAATTTCGGTGGCTAACGCCGTGCGCGACCTTCTATAGGCTCAGTCCGGGCGATCGCGAGCCATTTCCGCATCCAGGGAACTCTGCTGGCCGCCATCGGTGGCACCGACGAGACCTCGATGCTCTGCGGTAACCGCCCTGCGTCAGCGAGTCTCGTTCTACCGAAGTACGCCGGCGTACAGCGGCGTCCTGACGCACCACGGCTGGGAGGACCTCGGGCGAGACCTCAACGCTATGTCGAAGTCGGATGACCCGAAGCGCCGGGAAAAGATGGCCGCGATCGTCCCGGAGAAAGTCCTGAACACAATCGGCATCATCGGAACCACGGACGAGGTTCACGCGCTGTTGCAACGCCGGTTTGTAGGGATCGTTGACCGCCTGCGTTGCGATTCTCTGCTCGGGCTCGCAGGTCCAGTCTGATCTCAACTGCCGTCCGGAACAATGCACTCGTGCCGGGATCGGCACCACCAGGAAGACCGGGCCGAGCAGCCGGGACTATTAGGTTCTCTGCTGCCGCTCAGGACCGTCCGAGCGACAGCTGGCCTCCATCGCCAGATAGCGGCTATTTCTCGTACGGGGCCTTGTACTTCTTGGCCTCCTCGGACGCCTTCAGGTCGCCGACCTTCGTGAGCCCACCCTCGACGTTCTCGTCAAGCTGGAGGACGTAGCTTTCGCGAGTGGTCGGTGCGCCCGGCTCCGATACGTCGATCGTGCCGGACAGCCCGTCGGCGTCGATCTTGCCGAGGTTTTCGAGGGCCGTGTGAACGCCGCCGCGGGTGAGGTCGCCGCTCGTACATGCGTGCTCAAGGATCGACTGCCAGAGCATGCCACTCAGGTAGCCTGCGAACACCTTCGGCGATGGCGGATCGGTGACGTTCATGGCTGCGTACGCTGCGCGCACCTTTTCCGCCGACGGGGTCTCGATCGTCCATGGCGGTGTCGAGGTCGACACGTAGTAGATGTCCTTCAACGCCGATAAGGTCTCAGCGTTCGCGAGCATCGTCGGGGCGAACGTCGGCGAGCCGCCTACGAGCGGTACGTCGAGCCCTTGGGATTTCATCTGCACAGCGAGGGAGGTAGTCGCGGCCGAGGAGGCGCCCGTATAGACGACCTTCACGCCGGCGGATTTCAACTTCGTGACCAGCGCGGTCATGTCGGTGTCATTGGCCCCAATCGCGCTCTCTACGACCTGCATATCGTGCTGTTTGGCGAATGCCTTGGCCCCGCTCAGCATGTTCTGGCCGGCTTCGTTGTCGATATAGACGGCGCCGAACGTGTTGCCGTCTTTGAGAGTCCCCTTCTCAAACTGGTACGAGAGCCCGTTGATTGCTTCGATGTCGTACGGCGCGGTCACCGAGATTAGCGACTTCGTATCGAGGCTGTTTGAGGCGACGGACTGGACCGTGGTCAGCATCTGGTCGCTGTCGATCTTGGTCTTGATCGCGGCCAGGACTGGGGTACCCAAGAGCTGGATCAGTCCCAGGTCCTTATTCCGCATGATCTCGTACTGTGGCACGGCATTATCGGCCTTGTAGCCATGGTCCTGGATATCGAGAGCGATCTTGCGCCCACATACACCACCGGCCTTGTTCACCTCGTCGAGCCAGATCTGATGTCCAGTGTTGAATGCGAGACCACCGGACTTGAAGGGACCCGACAGGTCAGAAAGGACTCCGAGGGTGATTGTGTCGTCGGTGACGCCGACTCCTGTTTTGACCGATCCCGCTTCGCCGCTCGAGTCTGACCCGCTCTGGGCCTTCGTTGAGCAGCCGACGAGAGCGAGCCCGATCGAGCCGATCACGAGGCTACGGGTCCACGTCTGCTTCTGCATGTGCTTCTCCTAATGTCCCACCAGCGTGCGGATCACACCGGTATTGGAAGTGTGGTTAGTCGATCGGACGGCAAGACTGCTGGCCGGGCAGGCTTCGGATCAGCCGCCGTGCGTGGTTCTAGTAACCTGAGTTATCGCCCGGGAGCGGCCAGGACATGCGCCAGGCACACCGCGCCCAGTCCGACAAGATGGGCGAGCCCGTAAATCGCGTCCGGCTGCTGGCGCGCTCCCGATTCGCCGCGCAGCTGCTTTGTAATCTCGACGATCTGGCCGACGCCGGTCGGGCCGATCGGATGACCCATTGCCAGCAGTCCACCCGACGGACTGACCGCTACTCTGCCGCCGATCGCGAACTCGCCGTCCCGGAGACGATGCGGGGCCTGACCCTCCGGGCATAGCCCCATCGCTTCGATGTACTGCAGTTCTTCGATCGCGAAGGCGTCATGCAGTTCGACAACGTCCAGCTGATCTGGGCGGATACCGGCGTCCTGCAGAGCATCGGCGGTGGTCAACCGGGTCAGCTCCGCATCGTAGCTTCTGGTTCCATAGAGTTCCTCGGAGTGCTGCGCCGTCGACAGCACTCGAACGGCCCGATCTCGCGAAATGCCCAATCTGTCGAGGGCCTCCCCGGATACGAGGATCGCTGCGGCAGCACCTTCGCCGACCGGGCAGCATTCCAGGCGGGTCAGCACGCCCGCGATCGGACGGTCCTCGACGATCTCTTCGAGAGAACGCTCCTTTTGCCGCTGTGCGAACGGATTCTTGGCCCCGTTCGCATGGTTCTTCACAGCGACCCGCGCCATGTCCTCGGTCGTCGCATTGCACGTCCGGAGGTACTCCTCAGCCAGCAACGCGAAGTGGATCGGGGGGACAACGACTCCCTCGTCGTACCCGTGTACGCCGGTCAGCGTCTCCGCTCGGACGCCGGGGGCAACCTTATCGACGCCCGACGCAAGTGCCACGTCGGCGAATCCTGCGGCGACGTCGCGTACCGCGAGCCGGAATGCCGAGGATCCGGACGCCGAGGCGTTCTCCACCTGCGTGGTAGGAATGCCGGTCACTCCGAGGTGGCGCAGGATAGGCTGAGAGACCGCCATCCCGAGCCGCGTCGAGCTGGTGTACGCGGCCTCGACCTCTGTCCACGCAATCCCGGCATCCGTCAGCGCGGCCCGGATCGCGGACAAGGCTAGGTCCACGAAGCTGGTTTCGGTGGCTCGCTGGTAGCGATGGAGCCCGACGCCCACGACATAAACGGGCCGTAGTTCGCTTAGCTTGATGACGCTCACGCGATCTCCTTGGAATCATCGGCAATGAACTGCACCACGTCGTCGCCGGTCACCTCGGCAACGACCGGCACGCCAGCGGGAAGATCGCCGTCCAGGCGGGCGCGCACGACCGGCCCATCGCTCAGATGCACACTGCCGATCACCAGCGGAGCGGCGATCGCACTGTTTGGGTGCTGGTAGACGGTGACAGCCGCGAGCAATAGTCCGTGCGGATTGAGTTCTACGACGGGAAGGTCGTCGCCGTGCGCCCCGCACTGCAGACAGCCGAACGTCTGGGCCGGTACCGAGACAAAACCGCAGACGCGGCAATGAACGCCTCGTAGTGAACGAGCCTTACCCATCGGGCCTCCGTAGTTCGATGTCGAGTGAGAGGTATGCCTCAGACAGTGAGGCTAGCAACTTCCTGGACGGCCAGCAAGTCATAGCAAAGGGGTTGCTCGCACCCGAACGGGAAAGCGCAGAAACGGCCCAAGGGCCGACTCGTGGTCGACAAGCACGGGGTCGGTGTCGGCCAGTGCCTCGCGTGGTGAACGGATGACGGACGCCGGCACACCCGCCGCATTCAGGACGCTCAGGACCTCCTCCGAGTCACATCGCGCAAGTACCGTCGCGATTGCAGAGTTGATGCGGGGTGCCGCTGCCCTTCGGTCTTGCGACGTCGTCCACTCGGGTCCGTCCCATTCGCGCAGCTCGAGGGCATCAACCAACGCGGCCCAGAAGTGGTCCTCGAGCGCAGCGATGGCGACCAGAACCCCGTCGCGACAGCTGAACACGCCGTACGCCGCACGCACCAGGGCAGCGGACCGTTGACTGTCGAGATCGACGAGCCCAGCGGCATAGAAGTCGCCGAGCCTGGGGTTAAGCCAGTGCGCGAGGCTGCCCCGGATACTGATGTCAAGATGAGCACCTCGACCCGTGCTTTGGGCGCGCAGTAATGCGGCCAGTATTCCCGACAGCCCGTACGCAGAGGCGGCGAGGTCGGCTACCGGAACACCGGGTCCCCACGTCGGCGACTGCCCAGGGACTCCCGCCAGAGCGAGCACGCCGGCGTCTGCCGCGTAGGTGATGTCATGCCCAGGCAGGTTGCGTTTCGGCCCGGTACTGCCGAAGCCGGACAGCGAGGCATAGACGAGCCCCGGGTGCTCTGCGCACAGTCGCTCGGGCCCGAGCCCGAACCGGGACATCACCTCGGGCCGAAAGCCCTCGACGAGAACGTCCGCGCCACGTACTAGGTCGCGGGCTGCCGCCTTGCCGTCCTCAGACTTCAGATCGAGCCGGAGTGCCTGCTTGCCCCGGTTGCAGGCCGCGTGCAGGCCGGGCGCCATGGCACGTGCCGGATCGCCACCCGGCCGCTCGACCTTGATCACCGTAGCTCCGAGCTCGACGAGATTCTGGGTGAGGAATGGTCCGGGCAGCAGCTCGCTGAAGTCGACCACTCGGACGCCGGCTAGCGGCTCATCGCTCATGCGACGGCGCCGCTCGGGACGACGAGCGCATCGAGGACGACGATGCCTTCGCCAGCTGGACGAACGAGGACAGGATTGAGATCAATCTCCTCGATCTGATCTGCGGACGATTCGACCAGGTCGGAGATCCTGACCAGCAGATCGATCAAAGCGTCGATGTCTCGAGGCCGTGCACCGCGGGGGCCGTCTAGCACGGGGCGCATCGACAGCGAGTCGACCATGTCACGCGCCACCCGCTCGTCGATCGGGAGCAGTCGGCTGCTGACGTCGGCGAGGAATTCGACGAGCACCCCTCCCGCACCGACCGTGATCACGTGGCCAAAGACGGGGTCGCGGTGCACGCCGACGATCATTTCCAGCGCGTCACCGCCGATCATCTGCTCGAAGAGCACGCCCTCGATCGGCCGATCCGGGGCCAGTCGGCGAACGTTCTCAAGGATCTTGTCCCGCGCCGCGTCGGCGTCGTTCGGGCCATCGACTCCGACGATGACGCCACCAACGTCCGACTTGTGGGCAATATCGGCGCTAACCACTTTCGCGACCAGTCTGCCGCCAAGCTCGGCAACCGCCTCGCGAGCGGACATGCCTTCGCCGACGAGAACACCGGAAGGGACGGAAATCCCGTGCTCGGCGAGCCATGCCTTCGCCTTTGGTTCGGTACGGAGGTCTAACGGCGCACCACGGCGCGGCGCGCACACCGCAGGTTTGGTGGCCGGCACGGCGCCCCCATACGTTGCGCGCCAGCGACCGTGGGCCGCCCAGCGCTGGATCGCAGATATCGCCTTGGTCAGGCTGCGGGGCGGGCATAGCCGCGCCTCGGCAAGTATTTGAAACCCGGGCCCGCGGCCGTCGCTCATCCAGACCGGAACGATCGGAGTCGACACCGACTTTTGGGCCGCGGCTATGCCCGAGCTAATGGGGATCGACGAGTCGCCGTAATCCAGGGGATCGGGAATCAGAACTAGGTCCACGTTCGGGTCGTTGGCGACGATCTCCAGGGTGCGCAGAACCTCGGGATCGGTGATGACGGACGCCGTCACATCGACGGGGTTGTCGACCGATCCGAAGTCCGGCAGCAACTTCTCGAGTTCGGCGGTCGTCGTCGGGCTGAAGGTCGCCATCGTCAGACCGGCTTGACCGACTAGGTCTGCAGCCAGCGATAGGGCTCCTCCTGAGGCTCCCCACACGGCGATCCGCGTCTGTTCCGACGGCTTTGCCCGCGACAGCAGCCAGGACACGTCGACGAGCTCGTCGACGTCATCGACCTCGATCGCACCGTATTGTGCGAGCACCGCACTGTTGACCGCCGCCGATCCAGCGAGTGCGGCCGTGTGTGACTGAACTGCTCGCACGCCGTACTCCGAGCGCCCCACCTTCAAGGCGACCACCGGCTTGTCGGCCTCGGCCGCGGAACGAAGTGCAGCGACCAGCGCAGGACCGTCGTTGATGCCCTCGAGCAGCGCCGCAATGACCAAAACTCGCGTGTCCTGTGTGAAGTACTCGATTATGTCGGGTACGTCGAGATCGACAGCGTTGCCGACCGACGCCCACATGGCCGCGCCTCCGCCCCGGAATCCAGATTGCAGCAGGTTTCGGCCGAGGCCCCCGCCCTGGGTGGCGAGGCCGAGTGGGCCGGGGAAGTTGTCGTGCCGGTGACCCGGCGAGAACGTCATCCCGATCCCGTCGACGAGGTTCGTCAGGCCGGGGCAGTTCGGTCCCACGATGCGCATTCCCGACTCATCGGCGATGCGTCGCATCTCGTGCTGGGCGCGCTGGCCGTCCTCTCCCGTCTCGCCGAATCCCGACGAGAGCACGATCGCGAACGTGCACCCGGCGGCTGCACAGTCACGCAGTGCAGCGATCACGTGCTGCGATGGGATAACGACAACCGCCACGTCGATCGGCGCATTGATTTCGGCCGCCGAGGTGAAGCAGGTCTTACCGGCGATCTCGCCGCCGCGCTGATTGACGAGGTAGAGCTCGCCATCGTAATCGGAGTACTCGATCAGGTTGGACATGACGCGGCCGCCGAGGCTCTCGGGGCGCGCGGAGGCACCGATGATGGCGATCGATGTCGGCCGGAAGAGACGTGTCAGATTGGTGGTGCCGGTCTCGGTCACCACTAGCCGCTCCGCGACAGGATGGGTCGCCATATGTCCTCCGCCTGATCGTTAAAGGTCTTGCAAACAAAATACTTGCTAATCGGCCAACAAGTCCAGTGCAACCCCGGTGCGTCGCGCCCCTGCGGTAGTCCAGCGGGTAATCTCGTCATGCATGCCGACAAATGTGTCGCGCGGCGGTGCACACGATCAGGAAGGGCGAGGCAGACGTTACGGCGATGCTGACACAACAACAGCGCGCAGATGCAGCGCGCAGGTCCATCCTCGACGCAACGATTCGGGTGCTCGCCAACGAGGGATACCGCCGCGCCACGTTCACCCGTATCCAGGATGTCGCGGGCATGAGCCGCGGGCTGATCGGCTACCACTTCGGGAATAAGCAAGCCCTCATCGAAGCCGTGGTGCAGGCACTCCGTGACAATTATCATGACGAGACCGCCGCCGCGACAGCGCAGGCGGCGACCGGACGCGAGGAACTTGAAACCCTCGTCGAGACCTACCTGTCACGACTCGGCGATGATTCGGGCCCTGCCCAGGTGATGCTCGTCCTCGGGGTCGAGTCCATTAACGAACATCCCGGAATGCGAGATGCCGTGCGAGCAGCGTACGCCGCACTGCGGGCGGATATCGTCCGTATGGTCGAGCGAGGGCTCGGCGACGGTTCGATCGTGGATGAACAAGAGCCGAAGGCGATCGCCGGGCTCGTCGAGGCGGTTCTGCGCGGAACGGTGCTGCAGTATCTCGTAGACGCCGACGCGTTCGACCTCGTTGCAGCCCGGCGGGCTGCAATGGCAGTCGTCCGGTGCCTCGCCCAACCGAGTACTACTTGATGGCCGACAGGCCGAGGATCTCGCGGCCGACGACCAGCGTCTGGACCTCGGTCGTCCCCTCAGGAATGCTCGCCCCGCGGGTATCACGAAACAGGCGCTCGATCGGATACTCAGTCGAGTAGCCCATGGCGCCGTGAACCGCGACCGCCGCATCCGCGATTTCGTGCGCGACGCTGCACGTGTAGTACTTGGCAATCGAGGTCTCCAAGCGCCCCGAGTCACCGCGGTCTAGGGTCTCCGCGGCATTCAGGCACAACGCGCGTGCCGCGTCGAGTTTGGCGCGCATCTCGACGATGTGCGCCTGCACGAGCTGGAAAGAGCCTATGGGTCTCCCGAACTGGTGGCGGGTCTTCGCGTATTCCACCGACAGGTCGTACGCGCGACGAGCCGCGCCCAACGCACCCATCGCGACATTGATGCGGGCCACGCCGAGGAACACCAACGTGTTCTTCAATGCCGCACCTTCGTCACCGAGAAGATTGCCTGCAGGGACCTTGCAGTCGCGGAAGGTCAGCTCACCGGTGCCGCTGGACTGCAGGACCATGGTGTCGACTCGACCCGCGTCGAACGGAGACACCGCCTTGTCCACCAGGAAGGCCGAGAGCTCGCCGGCACACGTCGGGCTGAAGGTGCGCGCGATCACCACTCCCCATTCGCCCCAGGCGCCGTTCGAGATCCAGAGCTTCTGGCCATTGATAACCCACTGGGTGCCGTCCCAGTCGGCCCGCGTCTTGATTTCCGCCACATTCGAGCCGACGTCGGGCTCGGTGATGGCGTTGAACACCTTGGCCTCGCCAGCAAGCAGCGGCGGCAGATACTTGTCGCGCACGTCCGGCTGCGCCTCAACGAGCCGGTCGATCGGCCCGTTAGTGATGTTGATCATCGTGCGCAGCGACGGCCACCAGTAGCCGAGCTCCTCCATCATCAACGCCCAGGTCACTCGATCGATCCCGAGGCCCCCGCGCGCTTCGGGCAACCAGCCCCCGATATAGCCGAACTCCGCCAGCCGCGGCAGCAGCTCGAATGGAAAAGTCTTGTTTCGCTCGTGCTCGGCGACGATCGGGTCGATCTCCGCCTTGCAGAATCCGCGGATGCTCGCTAGAAGGTCGCGCCTTTCCGCTGTCTCGTGAATGCTCATGTATCCCTCCGAGGGGTTGTGATTTAGTCGGCCGGTACATGATACTTGCTAGCCAGCCAACAAGATATGGCCCAAGAAGGACCGCAGAGGAGTACAGACATGCAGGACCTACTGGATCTCAAGGGGCGTACGGCCTACATCACCGGCGCCGGCCAAGGAGTCGGCCGCCGAGTAGCGCTCCATTTCGCAGACCACGGTGCCGGCGCAGTGATCATCAACGACTTCCGCCTGGAACGCGCCCAGGCCGTCGCCGAAGAGGTCCGTGCCACGGGCGCTAAGGCTTTGGCCGTCTCCGGTGACGTCTCCGACTTTGACGGTGTCGCTGCCTCGGTGAAGACAGCGATCGACGAGTTCGGCGGCATCGACATCCTCGTCAACAACGCCGGAAACGCCGGCCCAAACCCGACCGACGCGATGGATCGCCCGTTCTGGGAACAGCAGCCGTCCGAGTGGCAGGGCTACCTGGGGACCAACCTTTACGGCGTACTCAACACCGTCCACGCCGTCGTCCCCGCCATGATCAAGCGTAGGTACGGCCGCATCGTCAATGTGATCTCGGACGCCGCCCGCTTCGGTGAACCGAACCGGGAGTGCTACGCCGCCGGCAAGGCCGGCACAGCCGGTTTCACCCGGTCCCTGGCTGCGACCGTCGGCAGGTACACCATCACGGCGAACTGCGTGTCGCTGGCCGCTACCCGGACCCCTCGCACAGAGGATAAGTTCACCGACGAGGCCGCGATGAAGAAGTTGCTGTCGCATTACATCATTCGTCGCAGCGGTGAGCCCGAGGACGCCGCGAACATGATTCTGATGCTGGCATCCGATGCGTCGTCGTGGGTCACCGGTCAGGTCATGCCGGTGAACGGCGGCTACTCGTTCGCGCTGTGAACACCAATGCGACGACGTCGTCGGCAGACGACGTCGTACTGCAGGATATTCGAGGCGAGGTCGGCATTGTCACGCTCAACCGACCTTCACAGAGAAACGCGCTCAACCTCGCATTGCGCACGGCGATGCAGCACGCTTTGGAAGCGATGGACGCCGACCCACGGGTCCTCGCCGTCGTTCTCACCGGCGCCGGCGGCAACTTCTGTGCCGGACGGGACCTAAAGGCTGCTCGCGATGGTGAGCCGATGTACGCGACCCGAGATGACGCGCAGAAGTCGTTCAATCGGTCATCGATACGCAAGCCGGTCATTGCCGCCATCGAGGGCTACGCGCTCGCCGGAGGACTTGAGCTTGCGCTTTCTTGTGACTTACTGATTGCCTCCCGTGAGGCGAAGTTTGGACTTCCCGAGGCGAAGCGCAACCTGGTGGCAATCGGCGGCGGGTTGATCCGGTTGCCGCGACGGATGCCTTACCACGTGGTCATGGAGATGGCATTGCTGGGTGATCACGTATCCGCTGACGAGCTATACCGCTTCGGCGTCCTAAATCGACTGGTCGATCCGGGAGCAGCGATCGAGAATGCAGTGGCGCTCGGCGAGCAGATCGCCGCGAGTGGACCATCGGCGGTCCGCGCGACGAAGCAGATCCTACGGCGTAACACCGAATGGACATCTGAGGCGACGGCTTTCGACGCACAACTAGCGATGGCCGAGCCAGCGTTGAACTCACCGGACAGCAAAGAAGGCATCGCGGCATTTATCGAGAGGCGCGCTCCGCGGTGGACCGACCGATGACTGAATCGCCCCCGACAGCAGCCGCTGCCGGGAGAACTCGCCTCCACTAAACCCGGGGCGATTCACAGTGTTGCATCTCGAAGGCCACGGGGCTGATCTGGCCTATCGAGGAGTGCCGTCTGCGGCGGTTGTAGCGGTCCTCGATCCAGGCCCCGACCTCCCGCTTGGCTCGGGTCTTGGTGGGCCAGACCCGTCGGTAGTAGAACTCGGTCTTCAGCGTCGCGAAGAATGACTCGGCCATCGCGTTGTCCCAACAGATCCCGGTCAATCCCATCGAGCGGGTGATGCCGTTCTCGCTCGCGTACTTCGTGATCTGCGCCGAGGCGTATTGCGTGCCCCTGTCGGTGTGGAACACGACCGTGGCGGGCAGCTCACCGCGCAGCGTGATCGCCATCTTCAACGCGTCCTCGACCAGGTCGGTGCGCATGTGCTCGTCGATCGCCCAGCCGATCACCCGACGCGAGTGCGCGTCGATCACGGTGGCCAGATAGAGCCAGCCTTCCCACGTCCTCAAGTACGTGATGTCGCCGACCCAGACGGCGTTGAGGACACCGGTGTCCCACTGACGCTTGGCGGCGTCGACCGGGTAGGTATCGGCGGGGTCCGTGATCGTGGTCGTGCGCCACTTCTTGGGGCAGATCCCGCGTAAACCGAGCTTGCGCATCGTCTTGGCGACCGTCTTGCGTGAGATCACCTCACCGTCCTCGCGCAGGTCGGCCAGGATCCTCGGGGACCCCGACACCTCGTCGGACTCGCCGTGGAACCAGGTGATCTTCGCCTCGATCCGCTCCGCTCGGACCGCCCGGGGCGAGGGCGCACGCTTGCACCAGGCGTAGAAGCCCGAGCGGGAGACCTCAAGCAGTCGGGCCATCCGCGCCACGCTGTAGTTGCTCTTCTCCACCAGCATCAGTGCGAACGCTTCTCGTTCGTATCCGATGCTTCCTGGGCGAAGAAGAGCGACGCTTTTTTTAGGAACGCCCGGTCCATCTTCAGTTCCGAGTTCTCCTTACGCAGCCGCGCCAGCTCGACCCGTTCGGTCTCGCTCAAAGCGCCGTCCCCGCACTCCTGGCGGGCCTTGTAGGCCAGCACCCACCGGCCCAACGTCTGATCCTTGACGCCGAGCTCGCGGGCCACCGTGGCTACCGGCCGGCCTGTGTTCATCACCAACTTCACGGCCTCGTCCTTGTACTCAGGACTGAACTCTCGACGCTGACTTCCCATGAGGGACATCCTCTCTTACGAGGTGTCCACCGGACGGGGTCAAAGCCACAATGGAACCGCGCCTGCACCGCGCTACCGCAGCCCCAGCCCGAGCAGCGCGAGCTCGACAGGCCGTATGGCGACCTCTCCGTCGAGGACCTGCAGACACGGCTGGTCGACACCGAGCGCCTCGCAGCGCGCGCCGAACGCCGACTCCAGGCGGCGCGCTCGGCGGAGCAGGAGGCCGCCGCCGTGGGCGGCGATGGGCCACGCACGCAGCAGGTCAACCGCGACGTCGCCACGTGGATGGCAACCCTGGAGCGTCTCGACCAGGCCGAGGAACGCGCCGCAGCGGCACGCCAGGCCGTAGACCAAGCGGCAGAGCTCTCCACCCGGCTCGAGCAGCTCGAAGCACACACGCCGAGACGGCGGGAACGCGAACAATGGGCGCACGCCGTCGCCGCGGCACGAGCTGAACGGGAAGAGGCGCAGCAGCGCGCCCAAGAGATCGCGGCCCAGGCCGACCGGACCGCTGCGGGACTACCCGAGGCGCAGCACTGGCCACAGATGCGCGCCCACGCATCCGCCGGTCTGCACGATGCCCCAGCGCGCCGCGAGCGGGCCGTCACTGAGGACCGAGCCGAACGCGAGAGCGCTGCCTATAGCATCCCGGACCTGACCCAGCAGATCGAGACGTTGCAGCAGCAGCGCAACGACCTGCGCATGGAACTCGAGCTGCGGACCGACGACTACGGCACAGTCTCGACATCGCCCACCCACGTGAACGAGCCAGACAGTCGGCGATACGAAATCGCGCAGGATCGTCACCGCGAACGCGACTAAACGCTCCCAACCACTCCACTGGCGGTTCCAGCCAGAACTACCCTCGCGCCGGTCCTAAACACCGAGATAGGCGTGGATGACCTTGTCATCGGCGAGCACAGTCTCCGGAGGACCTTCTAGGGTGAGGTTTCCTCCTTCGAGGACGACAACGCGGGTCGCGCACCGGGCGGGGACCAGAAGGTTCTGCTCTACGAGCAAGATCGTGGTCGATGTGCCGATCTCGGCGATTGTGTCGGCGACTTGCTCGATGATGATAGGGGCCAGGCCCTGGGAGGGCTCATCAAGCATCAACACCTGGGGCTCGGTCAGCAAGGCCCGTCCGATAGCCAGCATTTGCCGTTCGCCACCAGAAAGAGTGCCGGCCATTTGCTGACGCCGTTCACCGAGCCTCGGGAAGAGACCGATCACCGAGTCAATCTTCGTTGATACGGAGCGGTTGCTTCGGTTTACCGCCCGGGCGCCTAGTTCTAAGTTCTCCAAGACTGACATTGCCGGGAATGAGAGCTGCCCTTCGGGAACGAGCGCTAAGCCACGACGCACTCGCTGGTGCGCGGACTGATGCGTGACGTCGTGGCCATCGAGCTTGATCACCCCTGCGGTCGGGGTTAGGAGGCCGGCCAGAGTCCTTAGAAGGGTCGACTTGCCGACACCGTTCGAGCCCAGGACTGCAAGTACCTCGCCGGGTTCCACGCTGAGGTTGATGCCATGCAGTACCTGCCGTTGGCCATACCCTGCGATGAGGCCCTCAACGAGTAGGCTCATGGCTGCTCCCTAGGTAGGACGCGCGAACACGTTCGTTCGATTGGATTTCCGCGGGGCTGCCCTCAGCGATCATTTGCCCACTCTCGAGCGCGACGACGTGGTCGACTGTGCTCATCAGGAAGCGCATGTTGTGATCGACGAGCAGAACGCTCGTACCGTCCTCACAAATGGAGCGGATGAGCTCACCGAGAGTGTCGAGATCTGCGCCGGTCATGCCAGCCCCAGGCTCGTCCAGGAGTAGCACTTTCGGTGCGGTAGACAGCGCAATCGCGACGCCTAGGCGACGTAGCTCGCCGAAGGACAGGCTTCCGGCTACGTCAAGAGCTCGATGCTCCAGCCGGACCTTACTTAAGACGGCGTGAGCATCTACCTCACGGCGGGAGTTAAGGCCGCCGATCGCCACGTTCTCGATGACTGTGAATTCACTGAAGACCGTCGATGCCTGAAAGGTCCGTGCGACGCCTATTCGAGCAGCGCGACTCAACGTCCAGCGATGTGCCTCACCGTTGAAGAGCACGCGTCCCTCGGTAGGTTGGATCAGTCCGCTCAGCACATTGACCAAGGTGGTCTTGCCCGCGCCGTTGGGCCCGATGAGTCCGAGCACAGTTCCTGGATCAATCGACATTGTGACGTCTCGAACGGCGGTTAGGCCTCCGAAGCGGACAGTCACACCTTCGGCTTGGAGTCGGCAGCCCTCCGCCATCACGGTTGTCACTCTTCCTCCTGCGGGTTCCGTCGGCTGCGACCCGTGACCCGGTTCGTGACCGTCCGGAGCAGCCCCATGACCCCCGCCGGCATAACAAGCATGACCAGTAGCAGGATCGCTCCGTAGGCAAACGTGGAGAGCTCTTGCAGGTCGCGGAATATCTCCGGCATGCCAGCGACGACCATGGCGCCGATGATTGGTCCGACAACCGTTCCGCTACCGCCGATGACGACCATGGCGAGGGGACCGAATGAGGCCCCGGCGAAGGTGAAGTTCTCAGGCAAGATGTACCCCAGCCAGTGGCCGAATATGACGCCGACCATCGCGACTGTCACCGAGGCTGCGACGAACGCGATTCGTTTTTCACGCGCTACGGCGATTCCGACGCTGGCGGCGAGAACCTCGTCTTCTCGGATTGCTCTCCACGAGGCGCCCGTCTTTCGTCGACGAATGACCGACACGGCCACGCATAGTGACGCGAGGAGGACAGCTCCGAGCGCGAGGTAGTCGAGGGGCTCCTCGATGGTGATTGGCTCTAACGTGAGCGGCTTAGCCGCTCCCCCGAGCTCAATCGGCCCGGAGGTCGAGATCCCAGCGGTGCCTCCGGTAACAGGTGTCCACACCCCTGCTACCTCATATGCCACCAGAGCGAGGCCTGTGGTCAACAGGGCGAAGTAAAGACCGCGCGCCCGGAAGATGACCGCACCTAGCAGCCAGGTGAGGACACCTGCAGCGAGCCCTGCCACCGCGAGGGACAGCCATCCGTTCCACCCAAATCGACCGGTGCCGAGCACGCCGATGTACGCGCCTAGCGTGAGGAATGCACCTTGCCCCAAGGCAAGCTGCCCCGCTAGTCCGAACACTAGGTTCAGGCAGGATGCAACGAGTGCCCACATGAGCACCGACGTGATCACGTACTGGCCATGGCTGTTGGCAGACGAGCCGATGGCGATGACTGCGACCGCGGCGACGGCGGCAATGGCTGCACGCCAGCGGAACCGTATCCCGAAGTCATCCCATAGCCATGGCTTCGAGCGCTTCGAGCGCTGGTGCTCTGTGCCGTCACGCGCGCCGTGGTCGTCGGTCCGCTGGATCTCCGTCGCGCTTTTCGCGTCGTCTTGTGCGTCACGCGTTGGTGTACTCATAGGGTCACCTTCTGTGTCGCGCGCTGTCGGATCGCGCCTTCCGGTCGGAGGGTTAGGAACAACACCAGGAGGGCGAATACGACCACACCTTGCGCCGTATCCGAGACGTAACTGCCTGCCATCATCTCGATGACGGCCAAGCCGAAGCCGCCTAGAACTACGGCGACCATCCGGCCGCCTCCGCCGATGATCACTAGGATCATGAAACCGACCAGCGTCGGGTGGAATCCCATGCGCGACTCCACGGCGACGGTAGGCGCGAGCAGTGCACCGGCGATGCCAGCCACGCCGGCGCCGAAGGCAAATGTCAGGGTTCCAAGGGTTTTGACGCTGATCCCGGTGAGTTCAGCGACCTCTCGGTTCTGGGCTAGAGCGCGAACTTGTTTTCCGTAGTTGGTCCGATAGACGACCCATCCCACCAGCGCAGATACTGCGAGCACGACGGCGATGATGAAGACGCGATAGTTCGTCACTCGTACCGCGCCTATGCTCATCATCCCGCTAATCGGCGAGGGGACCGCCAGCACGTCCTTTCCCCAGACGAGCACTAACAGCTCCTGGATAACGATCGACAGGGCGAGCGAGCCGACGAGCACCGCGACGAGTGTTCGACTCGCCAGACGTCGGAAGACCCCCACTTCGAGCAGAGCTCCCACCAGCGCCACTCCGGCGGCACTGAGCACGATGCTTAAGAAGAAGTTCAGCCCAAGGCCGACGACGAAGGCGTACTGAAGGAACGCTCCGAGAGCGAACATCTCGCCATGTGCGAAGTTCGGGATGTGTAGGGCGGTGAACACCAGGAACAACCCAAGGGCCACCAGAACGTATGCACCCCCGAGCACAAGGCCATTCACTACCTGCTGAAGAAACAGCGCCACGGTCTTACCTCATTGCCAGACGGGCCACTACCACCGGGGGGAGCATTTGGTCATTGGCCATTGGTGATGGCCCAACCTTTGCCCATCTGCCACTTTGCGGTGAAGGCGGGGACGTGCACTTTTCGGTCCTTGAAGACCAGTCCGTTGTCCTGGGGTTTGAACTGGTTCAGCGTGCTCTTGTTCAACTCGTCGGCCTTAAGCGCTGCGAGGGCTTTGGAGAGCGCTTTCTTGTCCACGCCGTCGGCGGACTTGAGCGCCTCGATGACTGTCATCATGGCGTCGTAGGCGAATGCGCTGTACCCGCCGGCCTTGTCGCCGAGTGCGTCGTTGAGCTCAATCGCCTTCTGGTTGTCTGCTGCGACGAAGGTGTCGAGGCTGTACGGAGAGGCCACGCGGTACACCTCCGTCATCTCCGCCTCGCCGCCCATGATCTTGAGCTGCTGGTTATTCGTCAGGGTCGCGCTCCACAGCAAGGGCACGGTCCCCCCGAGGCTGCGAATCTGCTTGGTCAGCAGTGCTGCTTCCGTTGGGTTCAGCCGAAGGATGTAGAGGTCTGCGTCAGCGGCCATGACCTGGGCGATCTGAGAGCTGAAGTCTGTGTCGCCAAGCTTGGCGCCCTGGTCAGCCACGACCTTGCGCCCTTGTCCCTCGATGGCCTTCACTAGATCACCCTTGGAGGCCATGAGCGCGGTATGCGTCTGGTCAGTCACCATGGCGATCTTCTGCATCTCCGGGTGAGCCTTCAAGAAGACCGCCGTCTCGTCGAGCGACGCCTGCTGGTCCCCCGCCGTCTGAAAAACGTTGGGGTTCGCGGTGGCGCCCTCGACAGTGGCGGAGTAGATCATCCAAACGGCGTCAGACTTGCCCATTTGCGGCTGAACGGCGCTGGTCGAACCCGAGTTGAACGGGCCGAGAATTACCGAGTTGCCATCATCCAATGCCTGTCGCGTGACAGAGACTGCGCCTTCGGCCTTGCCCTCGTCGTTGTAGACGTTGAGCTTGAGCTTGCGCTTTTCTCCGCCGACCTCGACGCCACCCTTCGCGTTGACGTCGTCCACTACGTGCTGGAACATCGCGACGTTGGTTTCGCCGTAAACGGCCGACGGCCCGGTCATGGGTGCTATCGACGCGATCGCGATGGGCCCATTGTCTGCACCCGAGGCACTGCCTGAACATCCAGTTAGCGTCACCGCGACTGCTGCCATTGCCGCCACCAGAAGACGGCGATCACCGACCTTGAACATATGACTCCTCAGGGACCGTTGAAGATTCGGGATGAGTGAAATCTCGACCCCGGGTTGCGATGACTATAGGACGGACCTTACAGTCCGGTAAAGGTTCTGTGTCAACTTTTCTAAGCAACCTATTTACGCCTCAGGAGGCGTCGATCCGGACCGTCAGCGTCCTGCTTATGCAGCCAGCTTCCCGGGCTGCTTCGAGCGTTGAGTCCATATATGCAGAGGATTGGGGCCTCCATGGCGCGACTTCCCAACTTTGATGACCGCACCCTGAGCTTTGCGTTCGAGCGCGTGCTCAACGATCGTCCAGACGCGGTCGCCTTCATTGACAACAATCGTCAACTGACCTTCGAGCACTCCTACCGCTTGAGCCTGCAATTCAGCGGCGGATTGGCGAACCTTGGAGTCGGGCGCGCAGAACCGGTAGCGCTCCTGCTGGACAACTCCCTCGACATGCAGCACGCGTGGTCGGGTATCGGCCTCGGTGGTGGTATCGAGGTACCGATCAATACCGCCCACAGAGGGCACTTCTTGACGCACATGCTTAACGACTCCAGCGCGCGGACGCTGGTGGTGGAGGACGCGTACGTCGATCGGCTGACCCTGATCGCCGAGGAGCTCCAGAGCCTGCAGACCCTCGTCGTGCGCGGCGATGTCCGCGCAGCTGACGAGCTCCGCGGTCGTTATCGCGTGATCCCGTTGGAAGAAGTCCAGTCGGCAGCCCCGATCAGTCCGCGACCGAATGACCCGAGTGAGCTCATCGCCTACATGTACACGTCGGGGACCACTGGGCCCTCGAAGGGCGTTGAGATCAGCCATGTGCACGCGTACACGTACTCATCTCGCGAGGACGGGCCCTACGCCCCCACGCCTGCAGATCGAGTACTCGTGACGCTGCCGATGTTCCACCTCGCCGGGCAATGGGTCGGCTGCTATGGATCGGTCATCCACCAGAATTCATGTGTGATCGAGACGGGCTTCTCGGCTAGCCGTTTCTGGCCCACCGTTCGTCGTCACGGTGTCACCTATACGACACTGCTCGGAGCGATGGCCGAGATCCTCCAGCAACAGCCGCGGCAGGACGACGACGCCGACAACCCACTGGTCTACGCCACAATGCATCCCCTAGCGACCGACGTCTACGGCTTCGCAGAGCGGTTCGACATCGAGATCGGCACAGGGTACGGGATGAGCGAAATTGGCGCCGTCATGTCGAACACGTGGGCGACCTTGGTTCCTGGTGAAGCTGGACTCGGTCGCGAGGGATACGAGTTGAAGGTAATGCGAGCAGACGGCTCACCGGCATCGGTCGGTGAGGTCGGTGAGCTTTGGGTCCGCCCCGAAGACCCTCGGATGGTCATGCGGGCGTATCACGGTCTCCCCGAGAAGACTGCAGAAACAATCGTCGATGGATGGGTGCACACCGGTGACGCCTTCAAAGTAGACGCGGACGGTCACTTCTTCTTCATCGACCGGATGAAGGACGCCTTGCGACGCCGCGGGGAGAACATCTCCAGCTTCGAGGTCGAGAAGGCCATCAACGAGCATCCACAGGTCTACGAAAGCGCAGTGGTGGGCGTGCCGTCAGAGCTGTCCGAGGACGACATCAAAGCGGTTGTGGTCCCCCGCCCGGGCGAAGTCATCGATTTCCGCGAGCTCACCGAGTTTCTTGCTCAGCGGATGCCGTACTTCATGGTTCCGCGCTACTTCCAAACAACGACCGACCTACCGCGAACACCGACGCTGAAGGTGCAAAAACAGGTGTTGCGCGATGCAGGATCCACCGCAGACGTCTGGGACCGTGAGGCCGCCGGCGTACGAGTTACCAAGGACGGCCGAGTTGCCTAGAATCCTCATCGCGAACCGTGGCGAGATCGCCATTCGCCTCATCGACGCTGCGCACGGACTGGGTTTCGAGACCGTCTCGGTTGCGCCGAAGGACGATGAAAAGTCGCCTCACGCGTCCCGTGCGACGGAACGTATCGAGCTCCCTGGTGCCGGGCCCGCTGCCTATCTCGACATCGACGCGGTATGTGCAGCAGTCAAGGAAGCAAACGTCGATGGGGTGCACCCTGGCTACGGATTCCTCTCCGAGAACGCCGAGTTCGCGCGCCGCTTGACGGCTTCGGGTGTCACGTTCATCGGTCCATCGTCAGAGGCTCTGGAGATCTTCGGGAACAAGGCCACGGCCCGTGAGCTTGCTGCGGCCAACTCCATACCGATGCTGGCGGCCACCGATGGACCCATCACCGCGTCCGAGGCACGAGCATTCCTCGAGCACCTCGGGCCCGACGGGGCGATGATGCTTAAGGCGGTTGCCGGAGGCGGGGGCCGTGGAATGGCGCCGGTGACCGCGAGCAGCGACATCGCCAAGGTGTTCAAGCGGTGTTCTTCCGAGGCCACCGCGGCCTTCGGCGAAGGTGCGCTATACGCAGAACAACTGCTACGCGACGCTCGACATGTCGAGATGCAGGTCGTCGCTGACGCTCAGGGCAACACCGTTGTGCTTGGCAGCCGGGATTGCTCAACGCAGCGCCGGCGGCAGAAGATTATTGAGATCGCCCCAGCAATCTGGACCTCCCCCGACCTGCTTGGGCGCATGAAAGAGGACGCTCGCCGTCTGGTGTCATCAACGTGTTACTCCGGCCTAGCCACTGTGGAGTTTCTTGTCAGTGAAGACCGCTACTACTTCCTCGAGGTAAACCCACGACTTCAGGTGGAACATACCGTGACCGAAGCCGTCACCGGAGTTGACCTCGTGGACGCCAGCATCCGGATCGGCTTCGGAAGCTCTCTAGTGGACCTGGGCCTGAGTTGCCCGCCCCCGGAGAATGGAGTTGCGATCCAGGCGCGGGTCAACGCCGAGACGCTCAGCGCAGATGGCACCGTCGTCCCCAGTGGCGGCTTCCTGCAGCAGTTCCAACCGCCGCTGGGCGCGCACGTGCGAGTGGATACCTACGCCCGCGTCGGAGTTCCAGTTAGCGCCCGTTACGACAGTCTTCTGGCGAAGGTCATTGTGACGGGTGACGATTTCACCGCAGCCAATCAGCGGCTCGGTCGTGCTCTGACCGACTTGTCGGTTGAGGGCACCCGAACGAACCGGTCACTGTTGCACCGCCTTTCTGGTTCGGAGGACTTCCGGGCAGGACGCATCAGTACATCCTTCGTCGATGACAACCTTCCACGTCTTCTCGCGGACGATGCTGGCCCGGACGGCTCACCGCTTCTGGAAGAAGAGGCCCGTGATGCCGAGCGGTCTCGCCTTCACGGCAATGTGGAGCTTCCCGATGACGCTTTCGGCCCACCCCTTCACCTCAGCGGCGTCGTGGTCCAGATCAACGTTCGTGAAGGCGACGTTGTGACAGCTGGAACGGAGCTGCTGATTGTTGAAGCCATGAAGATGCAGCATGCGGTTGTGGCTGACCAAGGTGGTCGAGTGACGGCGATCGTCGCGGAGGTGGGAGAGTTCCTCGAGACCGGCAATGTAGCGGTATGGCTGACGCCCGAGGACCTGGCCGAATCGGACGAGCAGGCCACCCCAGAGACCGACCTCGATGAGATCCGCGCGGATCTTGCCCAGGCCATCGAGCTGCATCAGTACGGCCTTGATGAGGGTCGTCATGATGTGGTCGCGGGATGGCATGCGAAGGGACGCCGCACAGCTCGAGAGAACATCGATTCTCTGGTCGACCCGGGCACCTTCGTCGAGTACGGGGCCCTGGCTATCGCCGCCCAGCGCGGTAGACGCTCCGAACGAGATCTCATTGAAAACACGCCAGCGGACGGCATCGTGCTCGGCACCGCCCAGGTCCACGGAACGCCGATCGCGGTCTTCGCGTACGACTACACGGTCCTGGCGGGCACCCAGGGCTATGCCAATCACCGCAAGATGGACAGGCTCTTCCGCGTCGCGGAGAAGCTGAGCCTACCGATCGTGATATTCGCCGAAGGTGGTGGCGGCAGGCCAGGTGACACAGACAAGCCGGCCGGACCGGGCCTGATCAGCGATACGTTCCTGCTGGTCTCCAGCATGGCCGGACGCGTTCCGATCATCGGCGTAGTGGCCGGATACAGCTTCGCCGGAAACGCAGCACTGCTCGGAGCATGCGACGTAGTCATCGCCACCAAGGACAGCAGCATCGGAATGGGTGGTCCGGCAATGATCGAAGGTGGCGGACTCGGCGTCCACCATCCCGCAGATGTCGGCCCGATAAATGTCCAGTACGCCAACGGTGTCGTTGACATCGTGGCCGATGACGAACACCATGCGGTCGCCGCATGCAAGAAAGTGCTGGGACTTTTGTCGAACCAGCACTGCCCGGCCACCGCCCCAGTTGACCAGCGACTGCTCCGGCACCTCGTGCCGGAGAACCGGCTACGCAGCTACAACATGCGCCCCGTGATCGAAACAGTCGTCGATCCCGACAGTCTCATCGAGCTCCGGCAGGGATTCGGACAAGGGATCATCACAAGCCTGGCACGTATCGGAGGTCAAGTCGTCGGAATTCTTGCCAACAACCCCCACCACCTCGGCGGCGCAATCGACGCCCCCGGCTCCGATAAGGCAGAGCGTTTCCTCACCATGTGCGAGGCCCGAGGTCTCCCAGTGATCAGCTTCTGTGACACACCTGGATTCATGGTCGGACCGGATTCAGAACGCGAAGCCACGGTGCGACGATTTGGTGCGATGTTCGTTGCCGGCGCCCGGTTGACGACACCCCTGATCATGATCGTTACTCGCAAGGGATATGGGCTCGGCGCGATGGCGATGGCCGGTGGCAACATGCACGCGCCAGTTCTGACCATCTCGTGGCCCACCGGCGAGTTCGGCGGGATGGGCTTGGAGGGTGCCGTACGACTGGGATACCGCAAGGAACTCGACGCTATCGAGGACCCACAGAAGCGCAAGCAACGCTACGACGAACTACTGGCCGAGATGTACGACGCCGGAAAAGCGGTTCGGATGGCGGCCGCGTACGAGATTGATGACGTTATCGACCCCGCAGACACCCGTACCCTGATCCTCCAAACGCTTAAAGTGGCAAGATGCTGAAAGACCGCCGACGTGCGATCGCCGACGCTGCGAGTCAGGTGTTCGCCGAAGCGGGATACGCGCAAGCGAGCATTACGGCAATCGCGGATGCAAGCGGCGTCACCCGTCCCACGATTTATACCTACTTCGAGTCCAAGTACGACATCCTGCGCGCGGTCGCTGAACAGGTCCGTGACGAGGTTCTTCAGGCCCAGGAAAACGTCGGCGAGGACCCCGAAGAAATTCTTCGGACAACGACGAGCGCTAACCTTCGACAACGGGCACGTCACTATGGGGTCTTGACTGTCATCCAGCACGAAGCTCTGAGCGATCCCGTATTCGAGCGGCTACTTGATGATGTAAACGCACGAGCAATGAAACGGCATCGCCGGTTCATCGAGCGCCTGCAAGCGCAGGGGAGAGCACGACCACTCCTCACCCCCGAGGCCATCGTCGAGATCAACCTCGGGACCACCCAACGCATGGCGCAACTAGTGTGGCGCGATCCGGCACGTGAGGAATGGTGTGCGGAAGTAATCTTCCAGTCCCTAACGCAGATGATCAATCTCGTGAACGACCCAAGCTGAGCGCTCGGTGACTGGCTGGCGTCGTTTGAGCTCGAGCGCCACCTGGGCATGGTGCCGGCCTCCGAGACCGGTTCGGCGTCGAGCCGATCTGCCGGGTGCTCACCGAGCACGGCGTGTCGATCGCTCCGTCCGGTTATTACGCGTTCAAGAAGCGCCCCGTCTCTGGGCGGTCGGTGCGGGATGCTGAGCTGCTGGTGGCGGTCGAGCGGGTGTTCTGGGACCGCCGGCTCGGGCGCGGGATCAGCGGCGCCCGCAAGGTCTGGCGGCTGCTGCAGCGCGAGGGCATTGTGGCCGCGAAGTGCACCGTCGAGCGCCTGATGCGCCAGCACGGGCTGCGCGGTATCCGCCGCGGCAAGCAGGTCATCACCACCCGCCCCGATGACACCGCGACGCGGCCGCCGGATCACGTGCAGCGCGAGTTCCGCGCCGAGCGGCCCAACGAGCTGTGGGTCGTGGACTTCACCTACGTCCCGACATGGTCGGGAATGGCGTTCACCGCGTTCGTCACCGACGTCTACTCGCGGCGCATCGTGGGTTGGCGGACGATGTCCAGAATGCCGACCGATCTGCCGCTGGACGCGCTCGAGATGGCCCTGTGGGTCCGCGACCGCGCCGGCGAGGACGTCACCGGCCTCATCCAGCACTCGGATGCGGGGCCTCAATACACCGCTCTGCGCTACTCCGAGCGCCTGGCCGAGGTCGGCGCGATCGCCTCGATCGGCACCGTCGGCGATTCCTACGACAACGCCCTCGCCGAGACGGTCGTGGGGCTCTACAAGACCGAGTGCGTGAAGATCGACGGCCCGTTCCGGACCGCCGACGAGCTCGAGCTCCCCACCCTGTCATGGGTGCACTGGTTCAACGAGAAACGGCTCCACTCCTCGATCGACTACCAGACACCCCTCGAGGCTGAGCAGCAGTACTACCGTCAAAACAACCCCCGACAGCAGCCGCTGCCGGGAGAACTCGCCCTCCACTAAACCCGGGGCGATTCAGACTTCGTGCGCGACCTCCCGCCCGCGCCGGCGCGGGGCTGGCGCCGGCTCGTGCACACCCTCACCGGCGGCAGCATCAACCCCGGCCCCTCCCCTGCCGAGCAGCGCCACCGCGAGCTGCTCGAGGCCGTGCGCACCCGCGCCACGCAGCCCGAGGTCATCGCGACCATCTGCCTCAAAGGCGGCATCGGCAAGACCAGCACCACCGCCGGCGTCGGGCTCACCCTCGCCCGCCACCGCGGCGACCGCATCATCGCCCTGGACGCCAACCCCGACGCCGGCGACCTGTACGAGCGGACCTGCCCCGGCACTCCCCCCGCCACCCTCACCGACCTCGCCGCCCACGCCAGCGACGTGGCCAGCATGACCGACCTCAACCGCTACGCCGGCATCGCCGACCGGCTGTCGGTCATCGCCGGCGACCAAGAACCCACCATCAGCGAATCGCTGTCCGCCGACGACTTCGTCACCGCCCTACAGGCCGTGCAGCACTACTACAACGTCGTCATGGTCGACTGCGGCACCGGCGTCACCCACCCCTCCATGGTCGGCATCCTCAGCAACGCCCGGCACGTCCTCATCGCCGGCGGCTACGCCGTCTCCGGCGCCCGCCGCGCCGAAAGCACCCTGCGCTGGCTCACCGCCCACGGCTACCACCACCTCGCCCGCACCGCCGCCGTCGTGCTCACCCAGACCACCACCGTCAGCAACATCGTCGACACCGCCGCCATCGAGAACACCCTCGCCCAGCACTCCGCCACCGTCATCCGCGTCCCCCACGACCAAGCCGTCGCCGACGGCACCACCATCAGCCTCGACCGTCTCCAGCCCGCGACCGCCGACGCCTACCTCCAGATCGCCGCCAGCATCGCGCGCAACTTCCACTGAAGTGCAATGACCACCGGCGAACATGGATCGCCGCAGGCGTTCGGCGTGTCCGCCAAGCGCTAGCGGTATACACCCCTTAGGTTCACATCATGGCCAAGTACCTCTCCGACGAGCTGCGTTCCGTGCTGATCCGCATCAGCAAGGAACAAAAGGCACAGCTAGAGGAAGACGCCCGCAAGGCTGGAATGCGCCAGAACGCCTACATCGAGTACAAGCTGTTCGGCGCGATCCGGCGACGCGAAGGCGCAGGCCCCGCTCCCTACCTGAAGCCTCAGAATGAGGAGCTGCCCCTGACCGGCTAGAAAGACGCTCACAAGCGCCGAGGCGTCCGAAGGCAACCCCACGGGGTTCCCGGCCTCGTGACAGGCCCCTTTCGTCTGACCGGCTCAAAGTCTCCGGAAAAGACGAGAGCCACCCGGCTAGAAAATCTTGGCGGATTTTCCGGGTGGCTGTCATCGCAAATAACGACAATCGGTCTGCGTCGAGGATAGCACCTCGACGCGGATTGGGAACCTCCTTGCCGCGCAACGTCTCGTTGCGGCGCGTCGCCCTACCCTCGGGACGCCGCGGCATCGCACTCTCGCCCCGTCGCCACTCCCCCGGCGCAGACTCCACTCCCGCTCACCGCCCCCGGCGGTGATGCGGCGTACCCGGAGTCACCGCATGGCGACCACCACCGACACACACACCCACCTCCTCACCCCGCGCCGGATCGACCAGCTCGTCATCGAGCACTACGACCCGCCCGGCTACGCCGGCTACCCAGCCGAACTCATCGACGCATACGAGGCATGCTGCGCCGAAGCAGACGACCTGGCGGTCGCCGGCAGCCAGCTCGCTGCCGCTGGTCTCGGCGTCCTCGAGAACCCCGAACACGCCGACAGCACCGCGCACCTGGCACGGGTCGCCGCGCTCGATGAGCGCATGCGCTCCCTGGAAAGCCAGATCACCCACCAACTCGCCCAGCGGCGCGAGCACCTCGAGCAGCTCTACCGCGCTCTACCGCCGGTAGCCGCCGAACGCCAGCAACTCCAAGCCGCGCGCTACCTCGGCGCCCAGCAGTGGCTGCTGCACGTCACCGCAGCCTGCGCCGAGGTGCGGCGCAGCGACCAGCGCGCCAACATCCTCGCCGTCGCCGCCGCACTCGCCGAACATGCCCGATCCGACGGAATCTTCCTCGCCGGCGTGGTCGACGTCCAGGCGGCCGCCGGCATCGCGCACTCCACCTGGACGCGCGCCTACACCTGGCTCGCCCACCGCCGCCTGGCAGCGACCCTGCACGCTGCCAGACCCCTGACCCTTCCTGAACGGGCGCTGGCCGTAGGCACCGAGAAGCACGCGCACGTGCGCCGCTGGAGATCCGTCATCCAGCTTCAACATGCACCCGCACGGATCTGCCGACCGGCGAAATGGGTTCCCCCCAGCCGGAGGCTGGGTACAGCTCTTCTCTTACGTAATGAGAATGGTTCTACAGACCTACGGCCTGTGGACAACGGCGCTTCGCGCCGCAAAGGCGCTCCTTCGTCGCGCCCGGCACCCAGAGGGCCAGCCAGGCGCCGGTGGCGCCAGTTCGACGCCGCCACCAGCGTCCTTTGGAAACGCCTCCAGCTGCTCGCTGAGCGCCAAACCCGCACCTACCTGGGAAATCACCCCGACGTACGGGCGCTTGGAACGCAGATCGACGCTCAACGCACTGCGATCATCGGGTGCCTCCTGCGCTGCTCACCGCAGCGCGTCATGCCCCACCTGGTGCGTCTGGCCGCCGCCGGCATCGAGCCAACCCAGCTCATCACAGCGATAGAGGCCGCGGAATACCGGGCCGGCCGCGATCCGGCTCGGCGCACCTGGAACCCCGATCGCCGTCTCATCGCCGCACTACGAAACCTCACTCCGGACGATGTCGTTCCCTTCTGAAGCCGGTGTTATGTGGGCTGATATCCGCGCTGATATAGCCGCTGCTATTTACAGCGATAGACCAATACAGTCGGTGGCATACACGTGTATGTACGCCCGTAAGGTGCGACACGCCTACGTACATCCCCGGGTCCGTGGATACGGACTGATACATCTAGCGACTAGACGGCATACGAACGGGGGACAGAGTGATAGATGACGCGGCAACCCTCACCCGGGACGACCTATCTCGAGTACTAGTAGTCGGCAACGGCAAAGGTGGCGTTGGGAAGACGTCGATCTGCGCGAACGTCGCTGGCCTGGCGGCAACAGCCGGCTACCGCGTACTGCTCGTGGACCTCGACCCCCAAGGAAACCTGCTCGACGACCTCGGGCTCGTCGGCAGCGACATCGACGATGGGGGAGAGGCCCTTGCCCAAACCCTGCTGCGCGGCGTCGACCTCGCGCCGAAGCCCACGGGACGAGCGAATCTAGAGCTTGTCGTCGGCGGGGAAGCGCTGCGCGACGTGCCGAGCATGCTGGCTGGCCGGGCCGCGCGCGGCGCAGGCATCACGAACATTCTCGCGAAGCCGCTCCAGAACTATCTCGAGCAGCACGGGCCCTACGACCTGGTGCTCATCGACACGCCGCCAGGCGACGTCCTGCTCCAGCGCGCTGCTCTCGAGGCGGGTCGTTGGCTGCTCATCCCCACGAAATCGGACACCGCAAGCCTGCGCGGAACCGAGAAAATCGTGCAGCAACTGGTAGCCGCGCGCGACATCAACCCGGAAATCGACCTGCTCGGCGTCGCCCTCTTCGACATTCCTACCTCGGCAACTGCCCTGCGCCGCGAAGTCCAACAGAATCTCGAGACCATGCTCGGGGGAGTGGCGCCCATGCTCACCAGCGTCGTCCGCTCGACCGTCGCTGGCGAGAAAGCCCGGCGCGCCGGAAAGCTTGTACACGAATACAGCGACTCGCTCAGCAGCGAAAAATTCTGGCAAGCGCTTCGCGAGAAACGCAAACCCACGAACCCCGGCGCCGCGCCCGACCTTGCGCGCGACCATTTCGAACTCACTCACGAGCTGCTTACCCTCATCTCCGCGAAGGAGAAGTCATGACAACTCCGCTGCCTGACCTCGCCGGCGCCCTCGCCCGCAAGCCCCCAAAGGCGAAGCCTCAACCCGTCGCGGATCTAGCCAAGGACGCCCCCGCTCCACCGGTCGACCGCACTGTCGCACGCGTCCAGACCGGGGGAGGGGTCGGCCCGCGACAGCCGCGGATCTCCCGGCGCCGGAAGGCCGTAGAAGCGGCGCCGGACGTCGTGTGGACTCGGACCATCGGCTACAACCTGCCGCGCGACGTGCACGCGCGCGCCAAAGAGCGGGCCCGCGCCGAAGGAGTCACTCTGACCACGTGGCTGCTCGAAGCGGTTAACGCTCACCATGCCAGCCTTGGAGAGCGGCTCGAACCTGCCCCGGTCAGCGCCTCTGGACTGTTCGCGATTCCGCAGCACCGCGGCGAACGAAGCCCCGCCACGCAAAGCACCATGCGCGTCACGGATCAGCAGTTCACAGCGATCGAGGAACTCGCTAACCAGTTAGGGACCAATCGCAGCGCCCTACTCGCCGTCGCAGCGGAAGCTGCCCTCGACGAACAGGATGATGCGCCTTGACGTGTGCGGTTGGGTACCCGCCTGGGGAACGGCCCTCGGCCGGCTCGATCGCGACCCGAGTACGCACTGCCTATCAAGCAACAGCTCTGCTGCTTCGAGCAAGTGCGTGAACGTTACGGCCTAAGCCCCATCTGCATTGGTAGACCCGTAGAGAAGGGCTTGTGTCGCCCTAACCCAAGGGCTATCCAAGCTGCAGGATTCAGGATGTGATCCGGCTTGTTACATGGGATGGTGTGGGGGATAATTGCAGCATGAGTACGGCGACAGCGCGCGGAGACCTGCAGGCCCACCAGGAGTCGGTGAGCCTCTCGGTCGCCGACATCACCTCGCGGCTGCGGGACATGCTCGGCGCGACGCTGGTGGCGTACTTGGGTGAGGTCAAAGAGACCCGCGCGGTGGCGCAGTGGGCTGCGGGGACGCGCGCTCCGTCCAACGCGATCGAGACCCGACTGCGCACCGCTTATCAGGCGGCAGCCTTGCTGCGCGCCAAGGACAGCGCCGGCGTCGTGCAGGCATGGTTTCAGGGCATGAACCCCCAGCTGGGGGATGTCGCTCCAGCGCGCGTGCTGCGTGAGCGGCCACTGCAGGACGCTGGCCCGGCCGTCATCGCCGCGGCTCGCGTTTTCGCAGCCGAAGGATGACGTCGGGGACCTCGGCGCCGAGCCCGGTCACGGTGGCCGTGGACCGGCAGGTCTGGCGGGTGGGCTTCCTGCCTGATCCGTGGGCGTGGCCCTCGTGGCAGTACTCCACCGATGGACGGTTCGGTGGCCGTTGGGACGACCGGGACGGCAACTTCCGCACCATCTACGCCGGCGCTGACCTGCTCGGGTGCCTGCTGGAGGTCCTCGCCTGCTTCCGCCCGGACCTGACCTTGGCCGCCGACCTCGCGGGCATCGAGGACAACGACCCGCAGGCGCCCCGCACTCACCCAGGCGGTCGCGACCTACCTGTACGAGATCACAGACCTTGCCGGCATCCAGTTCCTGTCCCGCCACGGTGACGAGCGGCAGCTATGGGCGCTCTTCGAGCGGCCAGGCGACGGAGAGGTCAGCCCCCGGCTCAGCGACCCCGCGGCCGTCGCGATGACTGAGCACTCGCCAGAGATTCTCGAGGCCTTCCGCTTGCACGGTCTGGCGTGGGCAGACGAGCGCTGACCTGAGCGCTCCTTCGCAGCCGTAGAAGCGGTCAGCACTTCACGACGGCCTCGACCCCGCAGACGCGGATGGTGCAGTGAAGGCGCCGCCAGCACAGCAACCCGGTCATGCCGGCGGCCAGCTCCGTCGACAGTCGGACACCCGTGCTTCATTAGTCAGCAGACCTCAGGCGGCGGGAGCCGGAGTGGATGGGCGCGCCCGGGTCACGACATCCACTCATCATCCGCCCCAACCCAGCGACCGCCCCGGTTCACCGCCATGCTGTCCTCGCTCCCGCTCGGTCACGCGCTGTCCCGCTCGCGACGCCTCCTGCGTCGGCTCTGCTCGCTCGATGAGTGTGTGGCTGCCTACCACCTGCGCACCCACCACCTAGGGCACGGCCCGACAAGATCCTCGGCGCCACCAGTGCCTGCTGGCCCGGGCCACGGCGCTTCGCTCCCGGCCCGAGCGCGGGGGAGGGGTGGCTTATTTCCTCGGAGATCTTCTCGGTCCTCAGCTGCGCTGTCCCTAGGTCGCGGGGCCCTCGCTTCGGTGGCTTCTCGGCAGTACGGCAGGCACAGGGCCTGCCGGGCAGCAACGCCCCACACCGAAGGAGCACCGACATGAGCGAGCAGAGGATCGACCACGCCGCGACCCGGGCGGCACTGACCGAGCACGCGGCCGCGTTCATCGCCAACCCCGCGGGGTGGCCTGCGGCGATGGCGGCGCGGGCGCTGCGGCTGCGTACCGGGCACCCCGCCTACTCGCCGAACAACCAGGCGCTGATCGTCGGCCAGCTGTGGCACCGGTTCGCCCGCGACGGCATGGGCGAGGATGCCGCGTTCTCGGCCGCGATCACCGCCGCCGCGCAGGAGATCGCGCCCGCGCACGTCTGGCGCCAGCGCGGGTTCACCCCTCGCGGTGCGGCGCTGTGCATCTACTCCCGGCCGATCCCGCTGTGGATCGACCCCGACACGGGCAAGAAATGCACCGCCGAGACTCCCGGCGCCGTCCGCAAGAGCGTGTTCCGGATCGAGCGGACCTACCGCGCCGAGGACGTCACCAACGAGCACGGCCAGAGCGCCACCAGCGCCTACGCCGCGCCGGAGCTGCCCGAGGGGGAAGCGCGCGAGGTGTATGAGCGGCTCGCCGGGTGGATCACCGCGCAGGGCTGGAGCATCACCCGCACCACCCGCGACACCGCCGAGGCAGGCGTCACCCGGCACGCCGGCCGCTCCATCACCATTCACGGCGGGCTGGGCGAGTGGGCGGCCGTGGAGACGCTCACCCACGAGATCGCGCACGCCCTGCTGCACGGCGCCGACGACGAACGTCCCTACGCCGGAGAGCACCGCGGCGACATGGAAGCAGAAGCCGAGGCGGTCGCGTACGGGCTGCTGCGCTCCTACGACCAGCACGCCCTCGCGCGAGGATCCGCCCGGTACGCCGCGGAATGGACCCGCGACCCCGCCCGGGTCGCCGTCGCCTACGAGCGCGCCTCGCACGTCCTCGACGCGGTCGCCGCCGTCGCGCACGGCGCCCCCGGCGTCACCGTACAGGAATCGGCCAAGGCCGCCAAGGCCGAGCAGGCCGCGCGGAACAAGGAGATCGCCGCCGCGCTGCGCGCGGCCGGCCTCGAGCCCCGCGGCGAGGCGTGGGCCAGGGCGAAAGCCGGGGAACCGGTCGCCGCCATCGTGGCCGCGCTGAGCACCTAAACCCCTTGCGACCGGTGCCCCGCATCCGCTCAGCCGGCTGCGGGGCACCCTCGCGTGCGCGGGCGCCGGCCAGCGCGACGCAGGACGCCGGGCCGGCGGAAGACCCTGCAGGAGCTCGACCCGCCGGGCCTCGCACTGACACCGGCCGGTGACTCCCTGCCGGTCGCACCGGCCCGAACCACCGCAGCGGGGCGGCCTGCCGGCCGCACTCAACACCCCCGAAGTGCCCGCGTGGTGGGGGAGGGGGAGCCGTACAGAGCCGCCAAGGGTAGCGGCCTGGGGGCCCGAGCGCGCAAGGCACGCTCGCCCGGTGCGCTCGGCGCTCCTGCGTCGCTTGTTTCCTCCCGCCCCGGACTCACTCTCCGGCCGTTGCGCGCCCACCCTCAGCCCGCTGGGGCAGGGGGCATCTGCACACACGGTGCAGGTCGGCGCGCAGCGCCGAAAACGCCGGGAGGCACCATGTTCCAGAACATCACCACCGTCATCGCCGAGGTCGCCGGTCAGCAGGCCGAGAACATCGTCACCAGCACCGGCCGCGCCGGCAGCGTGCAGGTCCAGACCGGATCGGTGTGGATCACCTGCCTCGACCTGGGTGCGGTCACCGCGCACGCCTACGCGTGGGCGACCGCCAATGCTGAGGCCGCCGAGTACCTGCCGGCGGCGACGAACGTCGCGCCGCTCCGGCGCAGCAGCGAACCGACGCTGATCCTGCGCCAGACCGGGTACGCGCAGCCGCAGGTCTACCGCAGCCGCGACAAGCACACCGACGCGCCCTACGTGGAGGTCATCGTCGCCGCGATGCGCACCCGCGTCTACGACCGCGCCGCGGCCGCCTCGATCGAACAAGCCTGGGCACGGGCCCTGCTCATGGCACGGCCCGTCTTCGCCGCCGCGCCACCGCGACTCGACCCCGCCCGGGGCGACCAGCTCGCCGGCCGCCGGCAGGCCATCCGCCGGCCCGGACCAGCCCCAGCACCCTAAGAAGGGGTACTAGCAGCACCGGGGGCCCGCGTCACGACGACGCGGGCCCCTACCGCTGTTCATCCACACGGCTTCGCCGCTGTCCACAGAACCGGCCGCGGGCAGCGACAACCACCGCCGGTCGCGCGACGATTCCCGCACTTACACCTATCGAGAAGGGCCACTGGCATGCACACGAACACGTGGACGGTCCTCAGCCGCGACGGCCAGCAGCACACCCGCACGATCCAGTACGACACCGACCTCGCTGCTCTCGTCGCCTACCAAGAGGCCATCAACGCGATCACGCCGCTGCCCGTGGACGCCGGGCCGGGGGAGTACCTGCACGTCACAGTGCAGCTCGAGGACTGTCTGGTCGTCGCCCAATGGCACCACGTCACCGCCGCCGGCGAGCTCGTCCTCACCCCCGAGGACGACGTCCTCGCGCAGCTCACCGACCACCTCGTCCACCAGATCACCGACACGCTGCACTGACCCAGCCCGGTGAGCAACCCTCCGGCCGCGAACGAGACCCCGCCCGGCAGGCCACGGCAGTGGAGGGGAGCGTCAGCCCCGCTGCGGGCGCCGGCACCAGGCGGACTCGCAAAGAGATGTCCCTGCTGACCGGCACAATCAGCGCCAGGAAGGAGGGAGGTGCGGGGCGATGATGCAGACCTACCCGCGCGGGTTCGAGCGGATCTACGACTGTCCCGCCGGCCGCCGCATCCTGCGCATGACCCGCCACCAGCCCCCACGGATCACCCGGGCCAGCGACGGCGCGGTCGACTGGGCCGCGCCGCACAGCGACCCCGACCTGCTCTCCAGAAGCTGGAGGCCACCCGCTGGAGCCTGCCGCGAATGCGCCAGCCCCATCACCGCCGGCTGGGTCGACTGTGACTGTCCCGGCGCCGAGAACGGCGGGCACCGCACCGAGCACTGCGAGGCGTGCAACACCCGCGGCTACACAGCCCGGCACACTGAACACACCAGCGACCAGAACGAGCCGACATGACCCTCGAGCACGACATCCAGGCCATCACCGACACCGGGCGCGCGATCTGCACCGACCCGCCGCAGCTGCTCGCGCCTGCTGCGCTCTACACCATCCTCGCCACCCTCAAGGACGGCTACGGGCACATCGCCAGCGAAGCGCTCACCCGAATCGCCCGCGCCGCCGCCGAAGCACCGCAGCAGCTCGAGCTCACCAACGACAACGGCCGGGCACACCCCGAGCTCGAGATCCGCGACGCCGTCACCCTCATCCAGCAGGCCAGCATGAAAGCCGCCGAGATCGGCGACCTGCTCGACGCCGCGCAGAACGTGATCGCCGGCACCGGCCACCGACCGGGCCCCTAACACCCGCTGCCCGGGGGCAGGCGGTTCCGCCCGCCGAGCTGGCAGCACCCGCCGATCGACGAGAGGACCAAGGGCTATGAGCGCGCGCCCCGACCGACGGCTGTACCGGGCACTCACCATCCTCAGCGACACTGCAATCCTGATAGGCACGATCATGCTCGTGCTCGCCTTCACCGCACCGACCGTCAGCCCAACACCATGGATCATCAGCGCCGGCATAGCCGGGGCAGTCGTCATCACGGCACGAGTCATCGCCCTGCACTACGGACCGTGAGAAGCCAAGCAAGTACCCCGGCCGGTGAGCGGTACAGCCGTCCACAGAGCAGAATTGAGGGACGATGCCCGAGCGGGCTAAAACCACCGAATTCCTGACGTTACGTGAGGCCGTAGAGGTTCTCAGTCGAGAAACCGGTCGGTCGGCCTCATACGTGTCCTACCGAGATCAGGCAAAGCGGCGCGGCAGGGTGCATTTCACCGACTCGGCGAATATAGCCGTTCTTAAGATCGGACGGGCCTGGATGGTTGAGCGCGTCCAAGTGACCCGCGCCCGAGAAGCGATTCGATCAGAACGGGAAGTGGAGTCCAGCAGAGTGGTGTACGACGGACCTGAGTGAGCGCGTGCCTCCAACGTAGGCGCGGCCACCAGGTGGATCCTTCGA
>NZ_WBKP01000031.1 GCF_009602465.1 Cumulibacter manganitolerans
CGTTCCCACCGCGCCCACGCCCAACCGGTCGACCAGACCCATGAGCGCGACCGTGACGAGCGCCAGCACGACGGACGTGGCCCTCGCGTCGATCGGGGCGGCGCTCGGCTCCAACCTCGTGGTGAAGGCGGTGCTCGCCTTCGTCGCCGGCGGCCGCCGGTTCGGGCTCGCGTTCGTCGCGACGATCGCGGTGCCGACGGTGGTGTTCGCGGCCGCGCTGTGGCTGGTCGTCGCGCGCGGCTGAGCGCCCGCCGTCCGGTGCCTCAGACGGTGAGCGGGTCGCGGGCGTCGTCCTGCTCGCGGCGCTCGGCGGCCTCGAGCCTCTCCAGCAGCTTCGTGCCCTCGACGTCGGCGTGCGGGATGAGCCGGTCCAGCCACCGGGGCAGGTACCAGGCGCGCTCGCCCAGCAGCCGCATCACCGCGGGCACGATGGTCATCCGCACGACGAAGGCGTCGAACAGCACGCCGGCGGCCAGCGCGAAGCCGACCGAGGCGATGATCGCGTCGGGCGCCAGGATGAACCCGGCGAACACCGAGATCATGATGATCGCCGCCGCCGTGACGACGCGCGAGCCCGCCATGTAGCCGGAGGTCACCGCGCGCCGGGCGGGGGCGCCGTGCGCGTGCGCCTCCCGCATGCCGCTCACCAGGAACATCTCGTAGTCCATCGACAGCCCGAACAGGATGCCGATCAGCAGCACCGGCAGGAAGCTGATGATCGGTGCCGGCGTCTCGACGCCGAACAGCCCCTGCAGCCAGCCGAGCTGGTAGACGGCGACGACGGCCCCGAACGAGGCGGCGATCGACAGCAGGAAGCCCAGCACCGCCTTCAGCGGCACGACGATCGAGCGGAACACGAACAGCAGCAGCACCAGCGCCAGGCCGACCACGATCGCCAGATAGACCGGCAGCGCGTTGAGCAGCTTCTGGGAGATGTCCATCGCCACCACGTTCAACCCGGTCACCTCGGTCGTCGCGCCGTTCTTCGCGCCCAGCGCGGCGCCCGCGTCGCGCAGGTCGTGCACCAGGCTCTCGGTGGCCACGTCCGCGGCGCCGGTCTTGGGCACCACCTGCAGCACGTAGAAGGTCCCGTCGTCGGTACCGGCGACCGCACGCGCGCTGGCCACATTGTCCAGCTTCGCGATCGCGTCGACGTACGGCTGCATCACGATGCCGGCCTTCGCCTGCGCGACGGCCATCTGCAGCAGCTCGGGGGAGGCGTACTTCGCCAGCTCGGGGTTGGCCGCGGCCTGCTGCTGCAGCTGCTGCTGGACCTTGGCCTCGACACCGGCCGAGGTCTGGGGATCGAGCTGCACCGGCTGGTCGGGCTCGACGAGCATGATCAGCGGGTTGTTCGCGCCGTCCCCGAATCCCTTGACGACGAGGTCGTAGGCCTGGCGCTTGCTGGTGTCGGGCGCCGCCGTGCCGTCGGTCGGCAGCCCCAGACGCAGCTGCGCCGCCGGGATGGCCACGATCGCCAGGACGATGACGCCGCCGATCAGGGCGAGCAGGGGACGCCGGTCGATGAACCGGATCCAGCGGTTCGGCGTGTGGTGCTCGTCCACCGGGATCGGCGCGCCGTCGTGCGCCTGCGCGGCCGCGCGCAGCTTCTTCGGCAGCGCGCGGTACCCCGCGGCCCCGAGCAGCGCCGGGAGCAGGGTGATCGCGACGAGCACCGCGATCGCGACGGTGAACGCCGAGCCGAGGCCCATCACTCCCAGGAACGGGACGCCGACGACGGTGAGCGCGGCGAGCGCGATCACCACGGTGAGGCCGGCGAACACGACGGCGGTGCCGGCGGTGCCGTTGGCCCGGGCGATCGACTCCTCGACGCCGATCCCGCGGCGCAGCTGGTCGCGGTGCTTCGAGACGATGAACAGCGCGTAGTCGATGCCGACCGCCAGGCCGAGCATGAGGGCCAGGATCGGGGCGGTGTCCGACATCGTCGTGAACCCGGAGGCGAGCAGGATGCCGGAGATGCCGATGCCCAGGCCGATCAGCGCGGTCAGCACCGGCAGGCCGGCCGCGACCACCGACCCGAAGGTGATCAGCAGGACGACGATCGCGATCGCCACGCCGATGCCTTCGGTGGAGCCGATCGAGGGCACCTGCTTCGCGGCTGCGCCACCGACCTCCACCCGCAGGGCGGCGCTGTCGTGCTCGTCGGCGACCTGTGCGATCCGCTGCAGCGTGTGCGCGGGGATCTCCGACATCTCGCCCCGGAAGACGATGCTGATGTAGCCGATCGCCGGGTCGGTCGGGGAGATGCTGCCGCCCGGCAGCGGCGGCGTCACCGACGCCACCTTCTCGAGCCCGCCGACCGCGCTGGTGATCTCGGTGATGGCCTGCTGGTTCTCGGGGGAGGACAGCGTGCCGTCCTTGGCCTCGAGCACGATGCGCCCGGTCGTCCCGCCGGCGGCGGGGATCTTCTCGGTGAGCTTCTCGAGCGCGGTCTGCGACTGCAGGCCCGGGATCGAGAACTGCGAGCTGAAGGTGCCCTTCAGCAGCGCCGCCGACGCGCCGATCGCGACCAGCACGAGCAGCCAGCCGGCGATCACCGCCTTGCGGTTGCGCACGCTGAAGTGCCCGATGCGATACAGGAGGGTAGCCACGAGGGTCCTTTCGAGGACGAGAGCGAGAGTCAGGAGGGGTCGGCGCGCAGCTTGTGCAGCAGGCCCAGGTGCGGGTCGAGCCAGGACAGGTCGAGGATGCTCAGCGAGTCGGCGACGTGACCGGCGAGCGCGCGGACCCCGCCGCGCCCGTCGGACTGCAGCCAGTGCTCCATCGCCGCGTTCAGGCAGCTCGCGACGGCGGTTACCGTGGCGGCCATCCGCAGCCGGTCGATGCGGCCGTCGGAGAGCTCGATGATCTCCGCGACGATCCGCCGGCACTTGAGCCGCTCGTTGCGCGCGGTGACGGCGGCGATCTCGGGTTCGTCGAGCTGCAGCTCGTAGAGCGTGAGGCAGTCCGCCCAGAACGAGTCCGGCATGCTGCGGAAGGCCGCGGCCAGCCGCTCGCGGGTACCGCCGAGGTCGCCGTTGGCCAGCTCGGCGGCGAGGTGGTCGAGCAGCTGGTCCTCCTCGTCGAGCACGAAGCAGTCGGCCTTCGACGGGAAGTAGTTGGAGATCGTGCGTCGCGAGACCCCGGCCTCAGCGGCGATGTCCGCCACGGTGACCTGGTGGTAGCCGCGCTCGGCGGCGAGCCGCACGGCGGCCCGGGAGATCGCGGTGCGGCGCTGCGCCTTCTGTGCCTCGCGCAGCCCGGTGCTCTGCCCGTCGGGGAGGGCGGGGTTCGCGGTCATGCGTCCAGGGTACGAACAATCTTGCCCATTGTGCAAAACTGCCCAGTGTGCAATCGGTCACGAGCGTGTGCTCCGGGCGCCGCCGCGCCGGTTGCGGCAGACTGGACAAGTGACCGACATTCCGCTGAGCCCCGGCATGGCCGTGCTGGACGTCGACCTGTCGGCCATCACCGACAACGTGCGCACCCTTCGGGCACGCGTCGACCGCCCGCTGATGGCCGTGGTCAAGGCCGACGGCTACGGGCACGGCCTCGTCGAGGCGGCGCGCGCCGCGCTGGCCGGCGGCGCCGATTCGCTCGGCGTCACCACGCTGGGTGAGGCGCGCGCGTTGCGGGAGGCCGGCGTCGACGCGCCGCTGCTGTCGTGGCTGCACGCGCCGGGCGCCGACTTCGGCTGGGCGATCGGCGCGGGGGTCGCCCTCGGCCTGTCCTCGCTCGAGGCCCTGGAGGCCGTCGCGGCCGCCGGCGCCGGCGCGGCGGTGCACCTGAAGATCGACACCGGGCTGGGCCGCGCCGGATGCACGGCGGACGACTGGCCGGCGCTGGTCGAGCGGGCCGCGGGCCTCGCGGCCGACGGCCGGCTCTCCGTGGCCGGCATCTGGAGCCACTTCGCGTTCGCCGACGCGCCCGGGCATCCGACCGTCCGCCGGCAGGTGGTCAACCTGCGCGCCGCCGCGGACGTCGCCCGCGCCGCCGGCCTGGACGGCTTCGCGCTGCACATCGCCAACTCGGCCGCCACGCTGACCGACCCCGACGCCTGGTGCGACGTGGTGCGCCCCGGGGTCGCGGTCTACGGGCTGGACCCCATGGGCGGCGACCCGGCCGCCTACGGGCTGCGTCCGGCCATGCGGGCGAGCGCCCGCGTGCTGATGGCCAAGGACGTGCCGGCCGGCACCGGCGTCTCCTACGGCCTGACGTACACCACGAACGCGCCCACCCGGCTCGCCGTCGTCCCGGTCGGGTACGCCGACGGGATCCCGCGCGCCGCGAGCAACAAGGCGCCGGTGGCCATCGGGGGCCGCCGCTACCGCATCGCGGGGCGCGTGTGCATGGACCAGTTCGTGGTGGACGTCGGCGACGCGCCGGTGGCCGCCGGCGACGAGGTCGTCCTGTGGGGCGACGCGGCGTACGGCGAGCCGACCGCGCAGGAGTGGGCGGACGCCGCGGACACCATCCACTACGAGATCGTCGCGCGGGTCGGCGGCCGGTTCGTGCGCCGTCACCACGACGACCTCCGCGGGAGGGCCTGATGGCCCGGCTGAGCCGCACGCTGGCCATCGCGGCCGGCAGCATCGCGGGCGCCACGGCGCTGCTGAACACCGCCCGCGTCGTCGCCGAGCGGGTGACGGTCAACCGGCTGCACGGCGCGCCGGACGAGTACGCCGACGAGCCGTTCGGCGCGCTGCCCAGCGACCGGCACTACACGGTCACCGCCACCGACGGGACCCCGCTGTACGTCGAGGAGGTCGGCCCGCTCGACGCCCCGCTGACCGTGCTGTTCGCGCACGGCAACGCGCTGGAGATGGGCAGCTTCCACTTCCAGCGGCGCGCGCTGGCCGAGGCGGCCGATCCGGCGGTGCGGATGGTGTTCTTCGACCACCGCTCGCACGGCCGCTCGGGGCACTCCGAGCCGGAGTACTGCACGATCGACCAGCTCGGCGCCGACCTCGAGCAGGTGCTGCAGGCGGCGACCGACGACGACCAGAAGACGGTCCTCGTGGGCCACTCGATGGGTGGCATGGCCATCATGGGCCTGGCGGACCGGCGTCCGGAGCGCTTCGGCGCGCAGATCGTCGGGGTCGCGCTCATGTCGACCTCGGCCGGCAACCTGATCTCCGCCGTCCGCGCCGGCCTGCCCACGACCGTCGTCCAGCGCACCCTGCCCGCCCTGGTGCGCACCGCGCACCTCGCGCCGCGCTCGATCGAGCGCGGCCGCCGGCTGACCTCCGACACCTCCTGGCTGCTGATCCGCAAGTTCTCCTTCGGCGAAAAGGGCGCGCCGGTGTCCGTCGCCGACTACGTCGATCGGATGATCGGCGCGACCCCACTCGACGTCGTCGCCGACTTCTACCCGACGCTCGCCGGCCACGACAAGGTGCAGGCGCTCGCGGCCATCTCCAAGGCGGAGACGTTGATCGTCTGCGGCGACGAGGACCGCGTGACGCCGATCGAGCACAGCGAGCTGATCGCCCGCGAGCTGCCGGCGGCCCGGTTCTACGTGGTGCCCGGCGCCGGCCACCTCGCGATGCTGGAGTACCCGCAGCTGTGCAACGACCAGTTGCTGGCGTTCCTCCGGCGCGCGGCGAAGCCCGCCCGCAAGAAGGCCAAGGCGTGAGCGAGCTGCCCGCCCGCGTCGTCGCGGCCACCCCCGCCGAGCTGCAGGACCTCGCCGCCCGCGTCGCCGAGCAGCTGCGGGCCGGCGATCTGGTCATCCTGCGCGGTCCGCTCGGGGCCGGCAAGACCACCTTCGCGCAGGGCGTCGGCGCCGCGCTCGGCGTGGCCGAGCGGCTGACGTCGCCGACCTTCGTGATCGCCCGCGAGCATCGGGGCCGGGTCCCGGTGATCCACGTCGACGCCTACCGGCTGGGCGGCATCGACGAGCTCGACGACCTGGACCTGGACGCCGAGGTGCACGAGGCGGTCACCCTCGTCGAGTGGGGCGAGGGCCTCGCCGAGGTGCTCGCCGACGACGGGTACCTCGTGGTCGACATCGACCGCGAGAGCGCCGACGGCGAGCAGCGCGTCGTCCACCTGCGCGCCGCCGGGCCGCGGTGGGCCGGCGTCATCGGCAGAGAGGCACGCTCATGAGGCTGCTGGCCATCGACACCGCGACGCCGCGCATCGTCACGGGCGTCGTCGAGACGTCCGCGGGGCCGGCGCGCACGCTCGCGGCGGTCTCGCACGAGGCGGCGACGTCGCACGCGGAGGTGCTGACCCCCGCGGTGCGCCAGGTCGCCGAGCGGGCGGGCATCGCGCTGGGCGACCTCGACGGCGTCGTGGTCGGCCTGGGCCCGGGCCCGTTCACCGGCCTGCGGGTCGGCATCGTGACCGCCGCGGCGCTCGGTGACGCCCTCGGCGTGCCGGTGTGGGGCGTGTGCACCCTCGACGCCATGGCGCCGCCGTCCGGCCGGGTGCTGGTGGTGACCGACGCGCGCCGCAAGGAGCTGTACTTCGCGACGTACCACGACGGCGTCCGCGCCGGCGAGCCGTCGGTCGCCGTACCGGAGGACGTGGTCTCCGCGGCCGCGGGGGTCGAGCGGGTCGTGCACGCCGGCGCGGAGAGGTACCTTGACCGGCTGGGCTCGCTGGGCGCGGCCGAGGAAGGGTTCCCGACGCCGGAGAGCCTGGTGGCGGTGGCCGCCCGCGAGGGGCTGCTCGGCGGCGCGTCGAGCGTCCTCCAGCCGATCTACATCCGCCGCCCGGACGCCGCCGAGCCGCGCGAGCGGCCGCCGCTCGACGTCGTCGGCCCCACCGGCCGATGACCGGGATCGAGCTGCGCCCGATGACGACCGCCGACCTGCCCGCCGTCGTCGCGCTGGAGCACGAGCTGTTCGGGGCGCAGGCGTGGAACGAGCAGACGCTGGCCGACGAGCTCGCCGAGCGGGAGACCCGCTGGTACGTCGTCGCCGCGGAGGGCGCCGAGATCATCGGCTACGCGGGGCTGGCGACGTTCGGCGACGAGGCGCACGTGATGACGATCGGGACCGGCGGTGACCACCAGCGCCGCGGCGTCGGACGGCGGCTGCTGCGGGCGCTCCTGCAGGAGGCCGACCACAGCGGCGTCGCCCGGGTGATCCTCGAGGTGCGGGTGGACAACGGCGCGGCGATCGCGCTGTACGAGAGCGAGGGGTTCAGCACCGTGGGCGTGCGCAAGCGGTACTACCAGCCCGAGGACGTCGACGCGGCGGTGATGATCCGTGGCTGAGCTGGTGACGCACGGCGGTGACGCGCCGCTGGTTCTCGGCTTCGAGACGTCCTGCGACGAGACCGGGATCGGCATCGTGCGCGGCGAGCGGCTGCTGGCCAACGAGATCGCCTCGAGCGTCGAGCAGCACGCCCGCTTCGGCGGGGTCGTCCCCGAGGTGGCCTCCCGCGCGCACCTCGAGGCGATGATCCCGACAGTGCGCCGGGCGCTGCGCACCGCGGGCGTCACGCTGCGCGACATCGACGCGATCGCCGTGACCGGCGGCCCGGGGCTGGCCGGCGCGCTGCTGGTGGGGACCGCGGCGGCGAAGGCGTACGCGCTCGCCACCGGCAAGCCGCTGTTCGCGGTCAACCACCTGGCCGCGCACGTCGCCGTCGACATCGTCGAGCACGGCCCGCTGCCCGAGCCGACGATGGCGCTGCTGGTCTCCGGCGGCCACTCGTCGATCCTGCAGGTCGACGACATCACCTCCTCGATCACGCCGCTCGGCGCCACGATCGACGACGCGGCGGGGGAGGCCTTCGACAAGGTCGCGCGGCTGCTGCAGCTGGGCTTCCCCGGCGGCCCGGTCATCGACCGGCTGGCCGTCGAGGGCGACGCCGACGCCATCGCCTTCCCGCGCGGGCTGACCGGGCCCGGCGACGCGCCGCTGGACTTCTCCTTCTCCGGGCTGAAGACCGCGGTCGCGCGGTGGGTCGAGGCCAAGCAGCGCGCCGGCGAGCCGATCCCGGTGGCCGACGTCGCGGCGTCCTTCCAGGAGGCCGTCGTCGACGTCCTCACCCGCAAGACGATCAGGGCGTGCGTGGAGCGCGGCGTCGAGCACCTGCAGATCGGCGGCGGCGTCGCCGCGAACTCCCGGCTCCGCGCGATGGCGCAGCAGCGCTGCGACGCCGCCGGCATCGGCCTGCGGGTCCCGCGCGCCGGGCTGTGCACCGACAACGGCGCGATGGTGGCCGCCCTCGGCGTCCGGCTCGCCGAGCGCGGCGCGACGCCCTCCGAGCTGGACTTCTCGGCGACCAGCTACCTGCCGGTGGACCGCATCCAGCTCTGAGCCGGCCGGCTCAGCCGCGGGCCAGCACCGCGAGCTCGGCCCCGGCGTACGGCAGCAGGATGAGCACCAGCGGGTCGCCGTGGCGCGTGCGCAGCCGCGGCAGCAGCTCCTTGCGCAGCGCGGTCGGGTCGACGCGCACGCCGCGCTTCTTCACCACGAGGTCCGACGCGTCGTACGACGACAGCAGCCGCGCGACCGCGCGCTTGGACCACGGCAGCCGCTCGATCACCTCGTACCGGTGGGCCAGGGGCGTGTCGACCGCTCGATCGCCGGTGAGGTAGGCGATCCGCGGCTCGATCCGCACCGCGTCGAGGTCGGCGGCCAGGACGTCGGCGAGCTCGGCCTGGTTGACCGCGCCGTCCGGCTCGTAGACGTAGCGGCCGAGCGGGGCCGCTGCGGGAGGCTGCGGCCCGGGGGCCCCGGCCGGGGTCCCGGCCCGCGGCATCGGCCCGCGGAGGGTCGCGACGTCGTCCTGCCGCAGCACCCGGGCGGACCGGACGCCGGAGCCGAGCGGCGGGGACCACAGCGCCGCCTCCACGACCGAGCGGCCCTGCTCGGTCTGCGCGGAGACCCAGTCGGCGTCCCAGCCGGCGGGGACCTGCGCGAGGTCGAGGCTGGGCGACATCTTGGCCACGACGGCCAGCCCGTGCTCGTGGGCCGCGACCAGCGCCGACAGCGGCGGCGCGCATGCCTCCGGGTCGAAGATCCGCCGTCCCCCCGCCCGGCGGGCCGGGTCGAAGTACACCGCGCCGGTGGCCGGCAGGTGCTCGAGCGCGTCCCCCTCGACCACCGTGACGTCCAGGCCGCGCACGTTGTGCCGCAGCAGGGCCGCGACCACCGGGTCACGCTCGATCGCGGTCACCCGCAGCCCGGCGGCGGCGTACTCGATCGTGTCGGCGCCGATGCCGGCGCCGGCGTCGGTGAGGTGCGTGACGCCGTGCGCGCGCAGGCGCGCGGCGCGCAGCCGCGCCACCGCGGGCCGGCTGGCCTGCTGCAGCGAGTCCTCCAACAGCAGCATCCCGGCCGCCCGGGGCCCGAGCTTGGCCACCGCCTTGCCGCGCAGCCGGGCCTGGGTGAGGATCGCGGCCGCGACCTCGGGCGGGTGCGCGCGCCGCAGCGCGCTCAGCACGCGCAGCTCGTCGCGCCCGGCAGCCAGCTCGCGGGCGGCGTCCGCGATGGCGGCGAGCGCGTCGGGGGCGCACAGCGCGGCGAGTACGTCGGGTGGCACGGGGTTCTCCTCGAGCGAACGGCCCCTGAGTGGCGGCATTAGCACTCGGGGCGTTAGAGTGCTAATTGCATCTTGCGCTGACCCCCGCGACGGCAGTGCGAGCAGCACCAGTGAGCAACTACTAGCCAACAAACCCCAGAGGGGGAGGTCAATTCATGGCAAAGGTGGCCATCAAGCCGCTCGAGGACCGCGTCGTCGTCCAGGCTAACGAGGCGGAGACCACGACCGCTTCGGGCCTGGTCATCCCGGACACGGCCAAGGAGAAGCCCCAGGAGGGCACCGTCGTCGCTGTCGGTCCAGGCCGGATCGATGACAAGGGCAACCGCGTACCGATGGACGTCGCCGAGGGCGACGTCGTCATCTACTCGAAGTACGGCGGCACCGAGGTGAAGTACGCAGGCGAGGAGTACCTCGTCCTGTCGGCCCGCGATCTGCTGGCCGTCGTCGAGAAGTAGTTCTCGGCACCTGTTCGATGTGAGCGCCGCCCCGCTCCCCACTGGGGTGCGGGGCGGTTCGCTTTGACCGGCGCGAACCGCCACCAGAGGAGACCAGCTACATGGCAAAGATCGTTACCTTCGACGACGACGCGCGTCGCGCGCTCGAGCGCGGAGTCAACGCGCTCGCCGACGCCGTGCGCGTCACGCTCGGCCCGGCCGGGCGCAACGTGGTGCTCGACAAGAAGTTCGGCGCACCGACCATCACCAACGACGGCGTCACCATCGCCCGCGAGATCGACCTCGACGACACCGAGGAGAACATGGGCGCGCAGCTCGTGAAGTCGGTGGCCGTCAAGACCAATGACGTGGCCGGCGACGGCACCACGACCGCGACCGTCCTCGCCCAGGCGATGGTCAAGGAGGGCCTGCGCAACGTGGCCGCGGGCGCCAACCCGATGGAGCTCAAGCTCGGCATCGCGCAGGCCGTCGACGCCGTCTCCGCGCGGCTCGACGAGATGGCGATCCCGGTCGAGGGCTCGAGCTCGATCGCGCACGTCGCCACGATCTCGGCGCAGAACGAGTCGGTCGGCGAGCTCATCGCGGAGGCGATGGACAAGATCGGCACGGACGGCGTGATCACCGTCGAGGAGGGCTCCGGCATGGAGACCGCCCTCGAGCTGACCGAGGGCATGCAGTTCGACAAGGGCTACATCTCGGCGTACTTCGTCAACGACACCGAGTCGATGGAAGCGGCGTTCGACGACGCCTACGTGCTGCTGCACCAGGGCAAGATCTCCACGATCGCCGACCTGCTGCCGCTGCTGGAGCAGGTGGCGCAGTCCGGCAAGCCGCTGGTGATCATCGCCGAGGACGTCGACGGGGAGGCGCTGTCCACCCTCGTGGTCAACGCGATCCGCAAGACCTTCCAGGTCGTCGCCGTGAAGTCGCCGTTCTTCGGCGACCGCCGCAAGGCGTTCATGGAGGACCTCGCCACGGTCACCGGCGGCCAGGTCATCGCGCCGGAGGTCGGCCTCGACCTCAAGACCGCCGACCTGTCGCTGCTGGGCCAGGTGCGCCGCGTCGTCGTGGACAAGGAGACCACCACGCTCGTCGACGGCGCCGGTGGCCCGGAGGCGGTGGCCGGTCGCGTGACGCAGCTGCGCCGCGAGATCGACGAGACCGACAGCGACTGGGACCGCGAGAAGCTCCAGGAGCGCCTCGCCAAGCTCGCCGGCGGCGTCGCGGTCATCAAGGTCGGTGCCGCGACCGAGGTCGAGATGAAGGAGAAGAAGCACCGCATCGAGGACGCCATCGCGGCGACCCGCGCGGCCGTCGAGGAGGGCGTCGTCCTCGGTGGCGGTGCCGCGTTCGTGCACGCGGCGGCGGCGCTGCAGGACGGCCTCGGGCTCGAGGGCGACGCGCGGACCGGCGTCCAGCTGGTGCGCACCGCGCTGAGCGCGCCACTGTACTGGATCGCCCGCAACGCCGGCCTCGAGGGCTCGGTCGTCGTCGAGCACGTCCGCAACGGCGATGTGAAGCAGGGCTACAACGCGGTCAGCCACGAGTACTCCGACCTGGTCGCCGACGGCGTCATCGACCCGGTCAAGGTCTCCAAGGCGGCGGTCTCCAACGCCGCGTCGGTCGCCGCGATGCTGCTGACCACGCAGAGCTCGGTGTTCGACGCGCCGGAGCCCGAGGACGACGGCCAGGGCCACGGGCACGGCCACGGCCACGGGCACGGCCACTAGCGACGCGGAGAACGAAAGCGGGCTTTGTCGCCCGAAGCGGGGAATGAACCCCGCTTTGGGCGGCAAAGCCCGCTTCGTCGTATCGGTCGCGCCGGACGCCGTCCTCAGCGCTGTGCGGTGACCTCCGCGATCACCGCGTCGAACACCTTGTCGGCGTACTCGCGCATCTCGTCGTCGGTGCGGTCCTGGATGGGGTGCGGGGTGAACACCCGCGCCACGTCGTCGAACCCGAGGGACGCCGCCTGGGTCTTCGCCGCCTCGACGAACACCTCGGACGCCACGAACACGCCGGGGATGCCGCGCATCTCGAAGTCGCTGATGTCATGCACACTGCACGACGTGCAGCTGCCTCAATCGGCGAGCGCCTCGATCACGACGCGGCACTGCGTGGCGATCTCGTAGCGCAGGTCGGCCGGGGCCGGCTTGGTGAACGTCGGCTTCGCGTAGCGGCGCACGTCGACCCCGAGGTCGGTGAGGCGCTCCTCCATCCGATCGAGGAAGACGTTGCCGCGGGGCTTGGAGATGTCCAGCAGGCCGACGACGAGGCCGTCCAGGGACTCCGGGCGCTCGACGCGCTGCCGGGCGACCGGCTCGCGTTCGCCGGTGGGATCGAGAATCGTGGTCATCGGTGCACTCCTCGGCCGGTTCTGGTCACGGTATCACCGCGCGCGTCACGGGACGAGCGCCGACGGAGCCGTTGACCCAGCCGCCGATGACGGCCGAGAACAGCCCCGCGTCGCCGCCGGCGTACGCCAGCATCAGGCCGTCCGGCGCGAACTTGTTGATCCGCCCGCCGCCGGCACCGGCCGGCAGCCCCTCGGCGTTGCCGCCGGCGCCCACGACGAGCTCGGCGGTGTCGATCTCCAGCCGGTCGCGCAGCTCCGCCACGATCCGGTCGTAGCCCCATCCGGCGTCCGCGAACCGGCTGGCGTGCTCCGGGCAGATCACCAGGATGGCGTCGAAGCCCTGGACCAGCTTCGGGTGGTGCACCGTGCGCAGGCACGAGGCGAGGCTCCAGGCGAGCTCGTCCGCCGTCCGCGACTTCTGGTCGACGATCGAACGGGGCCCCTCGCCGGCGAACACGGTCAGCGCGTCGGTGCCCGGCGCGAGGCCACGGTGCTCGGCGAGCGTGCCGAACGGCGAGCCGGGGCGCTCGGCGAAGCAGAACGACAGCTTCCCGGGGTTGCCGAGGGCGGCGCGGTCGACGCCGCCGGGGCGGCCGCCGCCGACGTTGCGCACCACCAGCTGCAAGGCCCGGCCGATCGTCAGGTTGGCGCGATTGCCCTGGCCGAGGGCGTTCCCGCGGGAGTTCATCCCGATCGCCTCGGTGCCCGGCCCGCTGCACACGATGACCGGGCCGACCGGCATCGTGGTGGCCAGCACGCCGTGCATGTTGAACTCGTCGGTGCAGACCGCCTCCAGCGCGGTGATCACCCACGGCAGGTACTCCGGCAGGCAGCCGGCCATCACCGCGGCGATCGCGACCTTCTCGACGGTGGTCTCCACCAGGTCCGGCGGGACGACGGCCACGACGTCCTGCGGGTCGCGGGTGGTCCCGCCGAGCATCCGCAGCACGCGCTCCTCCGTGGGCGGCACGAGCGGCAGCCCGTCGCTCCAGCCGCGCATGAACAGCGCCTCGAACTCGTCCTCCTGGCTGGCCAGCGACACGCGTCGCGAGTGCAGGCTCGAGCCCTCGAACTTCACGCGCAGGCCGTCGACGAGGTCGGGGTCGACCGACAGCGACCCGCAGCCGGGGCGGTGCTCGGGCAGCTCCGGCCCGAGCCCGTCGACACCGGTGACCCGCTCCCACTCGGGGCGCAGCCAGCCGACGGTGCGCTCGACCTCGCGGCCGTCGACCACCCGGATGACCGTCGGCACCGTCTCGATGTCGTGGCGCCAGCTCACCTCCAGCTCGGTGTCGTCGAGGTGCTCGACGCTCGCCGGGAACGCCGGGTCGTCCTGCGTGTAGACGGTGACCGGGACGTCGGCGCCCCCGGCCAGCTGGGCGAGCACCGGCTCGACGAGCCGGCAGGTTGCGCAGTCTTGCTTGACGACCACGACGAGTCCGTCGGGTAGCCCTCCGGGCTGGCTCATGAATGACCCCTTCGCGCGTCGCGTACGGATGTCACTCGACACTAGCGGCTGCGCGCGTCCGCGGCACCCGTCACCGAGCCGCCCGCGCGAGCGCCGTGCCCGGGACCGCGCCGCACCACCCCGGTTAGGCGAGCGGCAGGTCGCTCGGGTCGGTGTTGGCGCCGCACACCACCACGACGGTGCCGCCGTCGGGCGCCACGGCGACCTGCTTCTCCAGCACGGCCGCCAGCGCGACGGCGCCGCCGGGCTCGGCGGCGATGCGGCACTCGCGCCACAGCAGCTCCCGGGCGGAGATGACGGCGGCGTCGCCGACGACGACCGACCGGGTGCCTGCGGCCTGCATCGCGGCGAACGGCAACGCGCCGATGCGGCTGGCGCCGAGGGAGTCCGAGGCCAGGCCGCGCGGCGTGATGTCGACCGGCCGGCCGGCCTGCGTCGCGGCGCGGAACGTCTGCGAGCCCTCGGGCTCGACCGCGACGAGCTCGGTCGCGTCGCCGAACCAGGCGCTGGTGCCGCCCATCAGCCCGCCGCCGCCGACCGCCACCGCGACCGCCCGGACGCCGGGGACCTGCTGCTCGATCTCGCGGGCCATCGTGCCCTGCCCGGTCACCGTGCCGGGCGCGTCGTACGCGTGGATGGCCAGCGCCCCCGGCGACGCGGCGGATTCCTCGCTCGCCGCGAACGCGTCGGCGTAGCGCTCGCCGTGCTGCTCCACCTGCGCGCCGAGGCTGTGCAGGCGCGACACCTTCGCGTGCGGGGCGGTCAGCGGCAGGAAGATGCGCGCCGGTATGCCCAGCGCGCGGCCGACGTACGCCACCGCCAGGCCGTGGTTGCCGCCGGAGGCCGCCACGAGCAGCGACGGTCGCTCGGCCGCCGACAGCGCGGTGAAGAACGCGCCGCGCGGCTTGAAGCTCGCGGTGTGCTGCAGCTGCTCCAGCTTCAGCGTGATGGTGCCCAGGCCCGCGATCGCCAGCTGCAGCACCGGCGTACGGCGGATGTAGCCGGCGATCATCGCGGCCGCGCGCTCGATGTCCGCCCTGGTCGGGATCTCCACCGCGTTGGCCTCCATACCGACCGAGTCTATGACCGCGCCGCAGGTGGCGACGGGCGCGGCGCTACGGTGAAAGACATGGACAGCGCCGTTCTCGAGCAGTGGCGGCTGGCCGCCGAGCTGGGCTCGCGCGGCCTCTACGGCCAGGCCGAGGGGATCGTGACCGACCTGCTCGCGAGCGGTGACCTGCACGCCCGGGTGCTCGGGGAGGCGCTGCTGGGCAGCCACCGCCGCCAGCTCGGCGATCCCGCCTGCGCCCGGTTCCACGACGACCTCGGGCTGCAGGCCTGGGAGGCCAGCTCGCTGGAGGCGGACTGGCCGTACGTCGACCTGCTGATCAACCGCGCGGCGGACGCCGTCGGCCTCGGCGATCTCGACGACACCGGCTACTGGCTGCGCACCGCGGAGGCGCTCGCCGCGTCGGGCGATCCGCGCACGGCGGTGCGCGCGGAATGGGTGCGGGCCGAACTGCTCCTCGCGCGGGACGAGCCGGCGGCCGCGCTGGCCGTGCTCGACGGGCTGCAGCTGCCGCTGGCCCGGCTGCGCAGCCCCCGGCACGCCGTCCGCAGCCGGATGCTGCGCGGCAGCGTCCTGCAGGCCCTCGGCGAGGACGACGCCGCGCGCGTCGAGCTCGACCGGGCGCTCGCGGACGCGGTCAAGGGCCTGTGGCACTCGCTGGTGTGGCCGGCCGCGCTGGTGCGGGCCCGGCTGGCGCGGGACGGCGTCGAGCGGGACCGCTACCTCGACATCGCGCGGGCGATGATCGAGCTGATCCTGCTGGACCTGCACCCGTCGCGGGCCGCCGCGTTCGAGGCGACCCTCCCGAAGGAGATCACCCCGGAGATCGCCGGCTAGCCGTCCGGCCTCGCCGGTGGCTAGCGGCGCCGGGGACCGATCTCCGCGACGGCGTCGGCGTAGCCGCTCGCGTAGTCCCAGGTGACGAACTCCTCGGGCAGCGGGTTGAACGGCGGCTCGTGCACGTGCGACTGGTCGTGCTGCAGCATGTTCACCAGGTTGCTGCGCATGATCTCCCAGGCGTAGAAGTGCATCTCGTCGCACCCGGCGCAGTCCATGCAGATGCCCCGCACGCCGCGCGGCTCGAGCAGCCGCTGGAACTCCTCGAGATCCTGCAGGTCCTCCAGGACGAGCTTGCGCTCCTCGTCGGACAGCGGCTCGGGGGTCTCCTCGTCGAGCTCGGACGCCGGATCGCTGTCGGACTCGAACGGGTCGAGCGGGGCGAGCTGCGCGAACAGCTCGCGCGCGATCCGGTCCTCGCGCTCGCGATCGTCATCATGATGTGCCACCTCATCAGGGTAGCCCTCGCGGCCCCCGAGGGAAGTGCGCCGTGCACAGGGCTCGCGGCGCCCGCGGGCGAGATGGAGGCAACACCCGCGCGCGATTTCTCGCAGGTCCTTCGACGTACGATGAATGTCTCACAGATTCTGGTTGGAGCCGCGGCGTGCGCCGGCGGCCGCGCGCGGAGGAAGAATGGCAGAGAAGTTCGTCCCGGTTGGCCTCACCTTCGACGATGTGCTGCTGGTCCCCGCAGCCTCCGAGTTCGTGCCCAGCGAGGCGGACACCTCGAGCCGGGTCTCGCGCAACATCACCCTGAGCCTGCCGCTGCTGTCGGCCGCGATGGACACCGTGACCGAGGGGCGGATGGCGATCGCCATGGCCCGCCAGGGCGGCCTCGGCGTCCTGCACCGCAACCTGTCCATCGAGGACCAGGTCCGCGAGGCCGAGCGCGTGAAGCGCTCGGAGGCGGGCATGGTCTCCGACCCCGTCGCCTGCACGCCGGAGAACACGCTGTCCGAGGTCGACGCGATGTGCGGCCGCTACCGGATCTCCGGGCTGCCGGTGGTCGACGCCGACGGCGTCGTGGTCGGCATCATCACCAACCGCGACATGCGCTTCGAGACCGACATGCAGCGCAAGGTCTCCGAGGTCATGACCGGCCGCGACAAGCTGGTCACCGCGCCGGTCGGGGTGGACGCCGACGAGGCGCTGCGGCTGCTGCACTCCAACAAGATCGAGAAGCTCCCGCTGGTGGACGGCGCCGGCAAGCTCGCCGGGCTGATCACCGTCAAGGACTTCATCAAGCGCGAGAAGTACCCGAACGCGGCCAAGGACGCCCAGGGCCGGCTGCTGGTCGGTGCGGCGGTGGGCGTCGGTGACGAGCAGTACGTGCGGGCGTGCGCGCTGGCCGAGGCCGGGGTCGACGTGCTCATGGTCGACGCGGCGCACGGGCACTCCCGCGGCGTCATCGACATGGTGGCGCGGCTGAAGAAGGAGCTCGACTGCGACGTGGTGGGCGGCAACGTCGTCACCGCCGACGCCGCCGAGGCGTTCATCGAGGCGGGCGCCGACGGCATCAAGGTCGGCGTCGGGCCGGGCTCCATCTGCACCACGCGCGTGGTCGCCGGCGTCGGCATGCCGCAGATCACGGCCATCCACAACGTCGCCTCGGTCGCCGGACCGGCCGGCGTCCCGGTCATCGCGGACGGCGGCATCCAGCACTCCGGCGACATCGTCAAGGCGATCGCGGCCGGCGCCGACGTGGTGATGCTCGGCTCGCTGTTCGCCGGCGTCAGCGAGAGCCCCGGCGAGCTGATCTTCATCAACGGCAAGCAGTACAAGTCCTACCGCGGCATGGGCTCGCTCGGAGCCATGCAGTCCCGCGGCGAGGCCCGCTCCTACTCCAAGGACCGCTACGCGCAGGACGACGTCCTCTCCGACGACAAGCTGGTTCCCGAGGGCATCGAGGGCCAGGTGGCGTTCCGCGGACCGCTGGCCGCCGTCGCCTACCAGCTCGTCGGCGGCCTGCGGGCCGGCATGGGCTACGCCGGGACGCCGACCGTTCCCGAGCTCAAGGAACGCGGCCAGCTCGTCCAGATCACCGCGGCCGGGCTGATCGAGTCGCACCCGCACGACATCCAGATGACCGTCGAGGCACCCAACTACAGCAGCCGCCGGTAACGGCCGCCAGCGTAGAAAGAGCGGAGCGCTAATGCGTGACTACGTACAGATCGGGATCGGCCGCGAGGCCCGTCGCGGGTTCCACCTCCGCGACGTGCACATCGTGCCGACGCGGCGCACGCGGGACGCCGACGACGTGTCGACGGCCTGGCGGCTGGACGCGTTCAAGTTCGACATCCCGCTCGTCGCGGCGCCCAGCGACGCGACGATGAGCCCGTCGACGGTGGCCATGGTCAACGCCGCCGGCGGCCTCGGGGTGCTGAACGCCGAAGGCCTGTGGACGCGCTACAGCGACCCCACCGAGATGTACGAGCAGATCGCGGCCGCGTCCGAGAGCGACGCGACCGCCCTCCTGCAGAAGATCTACGCGCAGCCGGTCGACCCGGACCTCGTCGCCGAGCGCATCCGAGAGCTGCGCGAGGGCGGCGGGACCGTCGCCGTGCGCGTCTCGCCGCAGCACACCACGGCGCTGGCGCCGACGATCCTCAAGGCCGGCGTCGACCTGCTGGTCATCCACGGCACGATGGTCTCCGCCGAGCACGTGAGCTCCGAGGGCGGCGAGCTCAACCTCAAGGAGTTCATCGCCGACCTCGACGTCCCGGTCGTCGTCGGCGGTGCCAGCAACTACCAGACGGCCCTGCACCTCATGCGCACCGGCGCGGCCGGGGTCATCGTCGGGCTCGGCACCAGCGAGTACTCCAGCAGCTGCGACGTCCTGGGCATCGACGCACCGATGGCGACGACCATCATCGACGCCGCGGCGGCGCGGCGCGACTACCTCGACGAGACCGGCGGCCGCTACGTGCACGTCATCGCGCACGGCGACATCGAGAGCTCCGGCGACATCGCGCGGGCCATCGCCTGCGGCGCGGACGCCGTCATGCTGGGGCTGATGCTGACCGCCGCCGAGGAGTGCCCGGGCGGGGGAGCATGGTGGGAGCCCGCAGCCAGCCATCCGGACCTCCCGCGCGGTCACTTCAGCTCGGCGCCCTACGAGCACCGGGTGCCGATGGAGCGCGTGCTGCGCGGTCCGGCCGAGCGCCCGGACGGCACCCAGAACATCTTCGGCGCGTTGCGCCGTGCGATGGCCAAGTGCGGGTACAGCGATCTCAAGGAGTTCCAGCGGGTCGAGCTGCTGCTCTCGGAAGGAGGCCCGCGATGACGGGCGGTGCGTCGAAGGCCCACGAGCGTCGCGTCGAGCTCGACGGCATGCTGAACGTGCGAGACCTGGGCGGGATGCCTGCTGCCGAAGGAAAGCAGGTCCGCTCGGGACAGATCCTGCGCATGGACAGCCCCCAGTTCATGACCGAGTCGGCCGCCGGAACCCTGCTGGGCGGCGGTTTCCGCACCGTGCTCGATCTGCGCTACCCGACGGAGTCCGAGCAGGAGGGCATCGGATTCCTCGCCCACGAGCGCATCCGGCACGTCAACGTCCCGATCGCCAGCAGCGACAACCAGACCGCCCCCGGCCTGCGGCAGATGCTCGAGGCCGCGGAGGGACAGCCGCCGGCGGAGGTCGTGTACGAGTACTACCAGGGCTACTTCACCACCGCGAACGGGAAGGCGATCACGACCGCCGTGCGCGAGATGGCCAACGCCGACTCGCTGCCGCTGATCGTGCACTGCGCCGCGGGCAAGGACCGCACCGGATGCGTCGTCGCCACCGCGCTGTCGGCGATCGGCGTCCCCGACGAGGTGATCGCCGACGACTACGCGGCCTCCGCCGACGCCGTCCCCGCGATCGTGGCCCGGCTGCACGGGCTGGGCACCTACGGCGACATCGACCAGACCACCGTCGACCTGCAGCGCACCCGCGCGGAGACGATGCTGCTGGTCCTGCAGTGGCTCAAGGACGAGCACGGCGGCGCGCGGCGCTTCCTGCTCGAGCGCGGGATGACCGAGGACGAACTCGAGCGACTCGAGGCGCTGCTGCTGGTCGACGCCGACGAGGACGTCGCGTGACCGCCGACCCCGCCCTCACCGCCGACCTCGAGCTGGTGCTCGTCGTCGACTTCGGCGCGCAGTACGCCCAGCTGATCGCCCGGCGAGTACGCGAGGCGCGCTGCTACAGCGAGATCGTGCCGCACTCGATCACCGCCGAGCAGGTGCGCGCCAAGGGGGCCAAGGCGATCATCCTGTCCGGTGGCCCCGCGAGCGTGTACTCCGACGGAGCGCCGTCGATCGACCCCGGCATCTTCGAGCTGGGCATCCCGGTGCTCGGCATCTGCTACGGCTTCCAGGCGATGGCGCAGGTGCTTGGCGGCAAGGTCGCGCACACCGGCGGCTCGGAGTTTGGGCGCACCGACCTCGTGGTGAGCGAGCCCGACTCGACCATCTTCGCCGGATCCCCTGCGCAGCAGGAGGTCTGGATGTCGCACGGCGACGCCGTGACGGAGAGCCCGCCGGGATTCCGGGTCACCGGCTCCACCAAGGGCGCGCCCGTGGCGGCGTTCGAGAACACCGAGCGCCGGCTCTTCGGCGTCCAGTACCACCCGGAGGTGCTGCACTCGACGTACGGCCAGCACGCCCTCGAGGCGTTCCTGCACGACGGAGCCGGGCTGCGCGCCGACTGGACGATGGATGCGGTCGTCGACACGCAGGTCGAGCAGATCCGCGAGCAGGTGGGGGACGCGCACGTCATCTGCGCGCTGTCCGGCGGAGTGGACTCCGCGGTCGCGGCCGCGCTGGTGCGCCGCGCCATCGGCGACCAGCTGCACTGCGTGCTGGTCGACCACGGCCTGATGCGCAAGGGCGAGGTCGAGCAGGTGAAGCGAGACTTCGAGGCGGCCACCGGCGCGCGGCTGCGGGTGATCGACGCCTCCGAGCGGTTCCTCGCCGACCTCGCCGGCGTGACCGACCCCGAGCAGAAGCGCAAGACCATCGGCGCCGACTTCATCCGGATCTTCGAGGACGCCGAGCGCGAGATCCTCGACGAGGTCCGGCACGAGGGCGGCCGCGTCGGGTTCCTCGTGCAGGGCACGCTGTACCCCGACGTCGTCGAGTCCGGCGGCGGCGAGGGTGCGGCCAACATCAAGAGCCACCACAACGTCGGCGGCCTGCCCGAGGACCTGCAGTTCGAGCTGATCGAGCCGCTGCGCACGCTGTTCAAGGACGAGGTGCGCAGGGTCGGCATCGAGCTCGGCCTCCCGGAGGAGCTGGTGTGGCGCCAGCCGTTCCCCGGACCGGGGCTCGCGCTGCGGATCATCGGCGAGATCACCCGCGAGCGCCTGGAGATCCTGCGCGAGGCGGACCAGATCGTGCGCGACGAGCTGACCGCCGCGGGCCTCGACCGGCAGATCTGGCAGTGCCCCGTCGTGCTGCTCGGCGACGTCCGCTCGGTCGGCGTCCAGGGGGACGGCCGCACCTACGGCCACCCCGTCGTCCTGCGTCCGGTGACCAGCGAGGACGCGATGACCGCCGACTGGGCCCGGTTGCCGTACGACGTGCTCGCGCGGGTGTCCAACCGGATCACCAACGAGGTGCGCGAGATCAACCGCGTCACGCTTGACATCACCAGCAAGCCGCCGGGCACCATCGAGTGGGAGTGAGCGGGCGGTCCTCCTCGGTCGACCGGCGCTAGAGGAGCCCGGCGCAGCTGCTGATGCCGGTCACCTCCTGGCGGGTGGTCTCGTCGGTGGTGTCCAGCGCCTGCGTGAACGCCGCCAGTGGCGCGGCCAGGGCCTGGGACACGATCGACGCGGCCGCGCCCGGGCCGCCGACGGAGCCGTTGGCACTGCCGCCGGTCTGCGCGAGCGCGGCCGTCACGGCGTCCGTCAGGTCTGCCGCCAGCGGCGCCACGGGGCTGCTCGCTCCGGGGCTGCCGATCGCGGCGACGCGGGTGGCCAGCGTCCCGAGCAGGCTCGCCGCCTCCCGCCGCAGGCCGCCGACGTCGATGCCTTGGGCGGCGCCGTTGGTGGCCGCCTGGACGGCCGCGGCGCGGATCGGCATGGCCGCGCTCTCGAACGAGGCGAGCGCCTGGCAGGCGCCGTCCGCCCATTGACCGGCCGAGAGCGGGGACGCCGTCGCGGACCGCCCGGCCGCCTCGGGGGCGCCGTCCCGCGGTCCGAGCACCAGCCAGCCGATCAGCGCCAGGACGACGACGGCCGCCGCTGCGGTGACGAGCAGCGTGCGCCGGGGCGGGGTCGTGGACGGGCGAGCCTCCGGCGGTACGGCAGGCAGCCGCGCTGCGGCGTCACGACGTGCGGGCGCGCGAGGTACGGCCGGCGGCTCGGGGGTGCGCACCCGAGAACCCAGGACCGGCTCCGCGGCGGGGCTGCGACGAACCGGCGGCACCACGGCGACCTGGTCATCCGGGTGCGGGCGCGAGGCCGGCTGCGGCTCCTCGCGGGCCGGCGTCGGGTCGGACACGGCGCCGTCGGCGTCGCCGGTCGGGGCGTCCCGCGCGGTGACCTCCCGCGGTACGGCGTCGCCGGGACCGAACCGGAACCTGCGCAGCTGCGGGAGCAGCGGGTCGTCGCGGGGGGACTCTGCGGGCATGGGCACTCCGGCGGTTCGGCGGTCGAGTACGCCGCGACCGGGCGGCGTCCTCTGCGACGTCCGCCGACCGCCGGCCGTTCCCGCGCCGCAGAGCGCCGGGGAGCCGCTACAGCCGACCGCGGGAGATCTTCAGCAGCAGCATCGCCAGCGGGGTCCCGTGCGTCCCGATCGCCCGGGCGAACTTGCCCAGGATCTGGTTCTCGCGGGAGAGCGACAGCCGCGGGCCGCCGATCGCCGCGCGCAGCGCGCCGACATTGTGCGACAGCGCGATGCGCTCGTCGATGAGGCTGATGATCGCGTCGTCGACCGCGTCGATCTGGTCGCGCAGGACGTTGATCTTGTGGGTGGCCTCCTGCTCGCTGATCTGCCGTCCGAGCGCGGGGGCGGGGGTGGCGGCGGTGGCCGGGGCGGTGGTGGTCATGACGGTGTCCTTCTGTTGGGAGCCGCTGCCCACTTCGCCTGAACCTAGAAGCGCCCTGGCGAGGTGGCCAGGGCGCGGGTGGGTCGGGGCGGGTACGCCGACTAGACCTCTTCCGAAGGAGCCGTGGCCGGCGTCCCATAGAAGAAGCCCGTAAAGAGTCGGGTCCCTGCGCAGATCATGCAGCCATGGTAACCCCGGCCGGTCCGTCGGTGCACGCGCGTACCCTGGTTGGGCGATGTCTGAGTCCCACCTCCCTGATCCCCAGCTGCCCTCGGCCGAGCCCGACGACGCCTTGTTCGACGCGCCTGCGGCCGCCGAAGCCGTCGAGATCGACCCGGACGACCCGCTGCTCGCCGACCTCAACCCGCAGCAGCGCGAGGCGGTGGTGCACTCCGGCGGACCGCTGCTGGTGGTCGCCGGCGCCGGGTCGGGCAAGACCCGGGTGCTCACCCGCCGCATCGCCTGGCTGCTCGACCGGCGCAAGGTGGCGCCCGGCTCGATTCTCGCGATCACCTTCACCAACAAGGCCGCGGGCGAGATGAAGGAGCGCGTCGCCGCGATGGTCGGCGGCCGCGCGCGGGCGATGTGGGTGTCGACGTTCCACTCGGCCTGCGTGCGCATCCTGCGCGCGGAGGCGAAGACCCTCGGCATGAAGTCCTCGTTCACCATCTACGACCAGGCCGACGCGCAGCGGCTGATGACGCTGGTGGCGCGCGATCTGGACATCGACCCCAAGCGCTTCCCGCCCCGCAAGCTGCTGGCCACGGTCAGCAACGCCAAGAACGAGCTCATCGACGACGAGACGTTCCTGGCCAAGGCCGTCTCGTCGGTCGAGAAGGTCGAGGCGGAGGCCTACCAGCTGTATCAGCGGCGGCTGCGGCAGGCCAACGCGTTCGACTTCGACGACCTCATCATGCAGACGGTGTTCCTGCTGCAGGCCTTCCCGGCCACCGCCGAGCACTACCGCCGGCGGTTCCGGCACATCCTCGTCGACGAGTACCAGGACACCAACCACGCCCAGTACATGCTCATCCGCGAGCTGGTCGGTACCGGCGACGACGGCGTACCGCCCGGCGAGCTGTGCGTGGTCGGCGACGCCGACCAGTCGATCTACGCCTTCCGGGGTGCCACGATCCGCAACATCGAGGAGTTCGAGCGCGACTACCCGGACGCGCGCAGCGTACTGCTCGAGCAGAACTACCGCTCCACCCAGAACATCCTCAGCGCCGCCAACGCGGTCATCGCCAAGAACGTCGACCGGCGCGCGAAGCGGCTGTGGAGCGACGCGGGCGCCGGTGAGCGCATCGACGGGTACGTCGCCGAGAACGAGCACGACGAGGCGGCCTGGATAGCCCGGCAGATCGACGCGATCACCGACGCCGGCGAGCACTCCCTCGACGACATCGCGATCTTCTACCGCACGAACAACTCCAGCCGGGTGTTCGAGGAGATCTTCATCCGGGTGGGTCTGCCGTACCAGGTCGTCGGCGGGGTGCGCTTCTACGAGCGCAAGGAGGTCCGCGACGCGCTGGCCTACCTGAAGTACATCAACAACCCGGCCGATGTCGTGAGCCTGCGGCGGATCCTGAACACGCCCAAGCGGGGCATCGGCGACCGGGCCGAGGCGTGCGTCGAGGCGCTGTCCTCGCGGGAGCGGATCAGCTTCACCGACGCGCTGTACCGCGCGGAGGAGGCGCCCGCCATCAACCCGCGCGCGGTCCGGCTGATCGGCGAGTTCACCCAGCTCATCGACGAGCTGCGGGCGCTCGCGACGTCCGGCGCCGGACCGTCGAAGGTGCTCGAGGAGATCCTGACCCGCACCGGGTACGTCACCGAGCTGGAGAACAGCGAGGACCCGCAGGACGCCACCCGCGTGGACAACCTCAACGAGCTCGTCGCGGTCGCCGCCGAGTTCGAGGTGGCGCACCCCGACGGCAGCATCGACGAGTTCCTCGAGCGGGTCAGCCTCGTGGCGGACGCCGACCAGCTGCCGGACGCCGACGCGGCGCCGGGGGAGAAGTCATTCGTGACGCTGATGACGCTGCACACCGCCAAGGGCCTGGAGTTCCCGGTGATCTTCCTGTCGGGCATGGAGGACGGCCTGTTCCCGCACCTGCGCGCGCTGGGCGAGCCCAAGGAGCTCGAGGAGGAGCGGCGCCTGGCGTACGTCGGGCTGACCCGCGCCCAGCGCAAGCTGTTCCTGACCCGCTCCACGGTGCGCGGGCAGTGGGGCCAGCCGTCGTACAACCCGCCCTCGCGGTTCCTCGACGAGATCCCCGACGAGCTGATCGAGTGGTCGCACTCGCCGTCCATCCGGTCGATCCACGACCGCAAGCCCACGGTGTGGGGCGACGACGACTCGTTCGGGCGCACGTACGGCGGCGGCGGTTCCGGCGGCGGGTACGGCGGTGGTCGGTCCGGCGCCGGGCGCGTGGGCGCCGGGTCCGGTGCTGCCCGCGCGGGCGGCCGCACCGGCGGTGCCGGCGGCGGCGTGAGCCTGAGCCGCGGCGGCCTGCGCGGCGCCGGCAAGCCGGTTCCGATGCTGTCGCTGGAGGTCGGCGACCGCGTCACCCACGACTCGTTCGGGATGGGTCGGGTGATCGGCAGCCGCGGGGACGGCGACAAGCAGCAGGTCGAGGTGGACTTCGGCGGCGCCGCGCCGAAGTGGCTGATGCTGCGCTACGCCTCCGGCGCCATGGAGAAGCTCTAGCTCCCGGCCCCGGCCCGACGCAGCCCTCCGCGCGCGGTGGGTTCGGCCCCGCTCTGCCCGCTCGCGGTGGGTTCTGCCCCGCTGTCGGTCGATTAGCGTGGCGCAACCCACCGCGTCCGAGCGGATGCCGGCGGGCCGGCGAGCGTGTCGGACGTCAGCAGTCAGGTCCGGCGAACCTCCGGCGGGCCCAGGTGTCCCAGTCCTCGCCCAGGAGCAGGGCGTCGGGGCCGGGCAGCACGGATCCACTCGCGATGCTGGTCGCTGCCGGGACGACGTCCACCACGACATCCTCGCCGCGCAGCGCGACCAGGCGGCGCACCAGCTCGGGCAGCCGCTCAGGCCGCGGCCCGGCGATGTCCACGTCGTCCGCGTTGTCGTCGGTGGCCATCGCAACGAGCATCCTGGCCACCTCCTCCGAGGCGATCGGCTGGGTGGGCATGTCCATGATCGCGGCCCGTCCACCGCGCCGGGAGCGCTCCAGGACCTGGCCGGGAAACTCGAAGAACTGCGTCGCGCGAAGGACGCGGACGCCGGGTGCCTGCGCGCGTGTCGCCCTCTCGTGGGCCAGCGTCGCGACGTACCAGTCGAAGTCCTGGCTGCGGTCGACGCCGACGATCGACAGCAGGACCGTGCGCGCGACACCGGCGGCCTGCGCGGCGCGACCCAGGTTGGTGGCCACCGTGGTGAAGAAGCCGATCGCGTCATCTCGCGCCATCGACGGCGAGCGGGTCACGTCGATGACGGCGTCCACACCGGCGAGCCGGTCGCCGATAGCGGCCGGGTCGGTGAGGTCGACGCCGTACGTGCGGCTCAGCGGCACGACCTCGTGCCCGGCAGCCTCGGCCAGCGTCACTACCTGCGCGCCGATCAGCCCGGTCGCGCCCGCCACCGCGAGGCGGCGTCCTGGGGAAGGTGGCATGTCCTCACGGTAAACCCACCCAGCCGCTGCGTTCTGCGGGGCAGTGGGTGACGATAATCGGCCGATAGCGTGTCCCACTGCACCGCAGAACTAGGTGGGCGGTCGGCGCGGGCGTTGCTACCGTTCTTGGGCCAACCGAAGGAGATCGCAGCTTGGCCTCGTCAGGTAGCAAGAAGCCCGTCCGCCCCACCGTCGTACGCCGCACCCGCGCCGGGTCGGACGACGCGAAGACGCCCGCGCCGCGCAGGTCCGAGGCCGCGAAGAGCGCCGCCTCGCGGTCGTCTGCTGTGCGCCAGACGCGGGCTGCGGGCCCGCAAGAGACCCGGGCGTCGGGCGCCGGCAGCGGGGCGGCCGTCAGTCGAGCGGCCGGTCGGACGCCGGTCCGGGGGCCGGTCCAGGCGCCGCAGCTGGGGCTCTCGGCGTACGTCGAACGGGTCCCGGTCGACCGGGCCGCCCGCGTCCTGCTGCCGACCGTGGGGCTGCTGAGCGCCGCCGGCGCCGTCCTCGTGGTGGTTTCCGACTTCCTGCCCTACCTGGTGCTCGACGGGGACGTCGTGCGGGCCGGGCAGGATCTCTGGTCGGTTCTCGGGCACCTTGCGCTGCTGGTTGCCGGCCTGGGCGGCGGTGCGTTGCTGCTCGCCCGCCGGGGCGGCCGGGTCGGGCTGGCCCTCGTCGCGGCGCTGTGTGCCCTCGCGCCGGGCAACCTGCTGCTGAACGTCTTCAACGGCGTCGCGCCCACGTCGCACGACATCGGCGAGTACCACTTCGGCGTGCTCTACACGACGCTCACCATCGAGCCGCGGCTCGGTCGCACCCTCGCCGTGGTCGGGTGGGCGGCACTGGTGCTGGCGGGCGCGCCCGCGGTCGCCGCGTGGCGCCGGGTCGCCGAGCGCGACCTGCTGCCCCTCGGGCGCGGACGCCGGTTCGCGGTGGGCGCGGCCGGGCTGAGCGTGCTGCTCGCGGTCACCGCCTACCTGATCCCCGCCGCGCTGACGAAGATCGAGAAGTACACCGACCGGTCCGGGCTGGTGCTGACCAGGGACATCGCCGAGCCCAAGAGCCTGATCGCGGCGTCCGGCCTCGGCCTGGTGGCGGCGCTCGTGCTGCTGGCCGGGTGGCTGGTCGCCGGCGCGGTGGTCGGGTCGATGACCAGCCGCGCGACGCTCGTCGCGTCCCTCGTCGGGCTCGCTGCCGTGCTGCTGAACGCCGCGCTGCTTAACGCCCGCGACGCCGCCACCGGCCCGGACCTGGTGCCGGGCCCGCGGATGTACCTCCTGCTGCTGGCCGGCCTGCTGTGCGCCGGCGCCGCGGCGTACGCCGCCAGGGTGCAGGGCCGGGACGACGCGGCGCTACTCTCTGACCAACAAGACCCGTACACCTAGACCCCCTCTCGGGTCCGGTCACAAGGAGCCGTCATGAGTTCGCGCATCCGAGTCGTTGTCGCCAAGCCCGGGCTCGACGGGCACGACCGAGGCGCCAAGGTGGTCGCCCGGGCGCTGCGCGACGCGGGCATGGAGGTCATCTACACCGGACTGCACCAGACCCCCGAGCAGATCGTCGAGACCACCCTCCAGGAGGACGCCGACGCGGTCGGGCTCTCGGTGCTCAGCGGCGCGCACATGACCCAGTTCCGCCGGGTCGCCGAGCTGCTGAAGGAGCAGGACGCCGAGGACGTCGTGATCTTCGGCGGCGGCATCATCCCCGAGGACGACCTGCCGGAGCTGGAGAAGATCGGGGTGAAGAAGGTCTTCACGCCCGGCGCGACGACCGAGGAGATCGTCGGCTGGGTGCGGGCGAACGTCGCTCGCGACTGACGAGCTCTGTGGCCCATGTCGCCGTGCCCTGGCTACGGGCCGGCGGGTCGAGGGCGTTAACCTGACCAGAGACCGGGTGCCAGTTCCGGCGCCGTGGTCCGTGACTCCCCATGCGCTGACGCGCGAGTAGGAATGGACGCACAGTGGATCTTTTCGAGTACCAGGCTCGCGACCTGTTCGCCAAGTACGACGTACCCGTACTTAGCGGCGGCGTGGCCGAAACCCCCGAGCAGGCCAAGGAGATCGCCACCAAGAGCGGTGGCCAGGTCGTCGTCAAGGCTCAGGTGAAGACAGGTGGCCGCGGCAAGGCCGGCGGTGTGAAGCTCGCGGACACCCCGGAGGAGGCCGAGGCCCGCGCCAAGGACATCCTGGGCATGGACATCAAGGGCCACACGGTCCACAAGGTGCTCGTCGCCGAGGCGTCCGACATCGCCGAGGAGTACTACTTCTCGTACCTGCTCGACCGCACCAACCGCACCTTCCTGGCGATGGCCTCGGTCGAGGGCGGCATGGAGATCGAGGAGGTCGCCAAGACCAAGCCCGAGGCGCTCGCCAAGATCCCCGTCGACGCCACCGTCGGAGTCGACGAGGCCAAGGCCCGCGAGATCGTCCAGGCCGCGAACTTCGCCGACGACATCGCCGACCAGGTCGTCGACGTCGCGCAGAAGCTCTGGCAGGTGTTCGTCTCGGAGGACGCCACGCTCGTCGAGGTCAACCCGCTCGTGAAGGACCCGAACGGCAAGATCATCGCCCTCGACGGCAAGGTCACCCTCGACGACAACGCGTCGTTCCGGCACCCCGATCACGAGGCGCTCGAGGACCACTCCGCGGTCGACCCGCTGGAGCAGAAGGCCAAGGAGCTCGACCTCAACTACGTCAAGCTCGAGGGCCAGGTCGGCATCGTCGGCAACGGCGCGGGCCTGATGATGTCGACCGTCGACGTCGTCGCGTACGCCGGCGAGCAGCACGGTGGCATCACCGGAGCCGACTTCCTGGACCTCGGCGGCGGCTCGTCGGCCGAGGCGATGGCCAACGGTCTCGGCCTGCTGCTGTCCGACCCCGACGTCCGCTCGGTGTTCGTCAACGTCTTCGGCGGCATCACCTCCTGCGACACGATCGCCAACGGCATCGTGTCCGCGCTGACCGATCTGGGCGACAAGGCGACCAAGCCCCTCGTCGTCCGCCTCGACGGAAACAACGTCGACGAGGGCCGGCGCATCCTCGAGGAGTTCAACCATCCGCTGGTGAAGTTCGTCGACACGATGGACGCCGCCGCTGACAAGGCCGCCGAGCTCGCGGCCGCTGGCAAGTAAGGGACCGGGAATCTAGACATGGCAATCTTCCTGACCAAGGACAGCAAGATCATCGTCCAGGGCATGACCGGTTCCGAGGGCATGAAGCACACCCGCAACATGCTGCGCAACGGCTCGCAGATCGTCGGCGGCGTCAACCCGAAGAAGGGTGGCCAGAAGGTCGACGTCGAGGGCACCGAGGTCCCGGTGTTCGCGACCGTCAAGGAGGCGATGGAGGCCACCGGCGCCGACGTCACCGTGATCTTCGTGCCCCCGGCGTTCGCCAAGTCGGCGATCATCGAGGCCGTGGACGCCGAGATCCCGCTCGCCGTCGTCATCACCGAGGGCATCCCGGTGCACGACGCGACCGGCGCGTACGCCTACTCGGTGGGCAAGAAGACCCGCATCATCGGTCCGAACTGCCCCGGCATCCAGACGCCGGGCGCCTCCAGCGCCGGGATCATCCCGAACATCTCCGGCTCGGGGAAGGTCGGCCTGGTCTCCAAGTCGGGCACGCTGACCTACCAGATGATGTACGAGCTGCGCGAGTACGGCATCTCCACCGCCGTCGGCATCGGCGGCGACCCGGTCATCGGCACCACGCACATCGACTGCCTGGAGGCCTTCGAGGCCGACCCGGAGACCGCGGCCATCGTGATGATCGGCGAGATCGGCGGCGACGCCGAGGAGCGCGCCGCCGAGTACATCAAGGCCAACGTCACCAAGCCGGTCGTCGGGTACGTCGCGGGCTTCATGGCCCCCGAGGGCAAGACGATGGGCCACGCGGGCGCGATCGTGTCCGGCTCGGCCGGTACGGCGCAGGCCAAGAAGGAGGCCCTCGAGGCCGCCGGGGTCAAGGTCGGCAAGACGCCGTCCGAGGCCGCTGATCTCATGAAGGAGATCATGAAGAACCTGTAGCCCCCAGGGCACCGAGAAGGCACCGGTGACGTCGTAGTCGACGTCCCGGTGCTTTTTCGTTGCCAACCCGTTGCGCCCGCGCCACTGTGGGTGCACGTGTTACGTGGGTGTTTGGCATAAGGTGAGCGCAGCAAGACACGACCGCCGTGCCGCGGCGTCGTCCTACGCGACTGAACTTAAGAAGGGTTCGCAATGTCATTTCCGAACGGCGGTCAGCCCGGCCAGCCCGGCCAGCCGCAGGAGTGGGGTCAGCCGCAGGGCGGCCAGCCCCAGCAGTGGGGCCAGCCCCAGGCCGGCCAGCCGCAGCACGGTGGCCAGCAGACGTGGGGCCAGGCGGCATCGACCGGATTCAACAAGGTGAAGACCGGCTCCGGCTTCAACCCGAGCGCGGTGCGCCCCGGCCAGTGGATCGCGCTCGGCCTGTGGGTGCTGACGATCATCGCGCTGTCGATCCCGTTCGTGTCCGTCGGCGGCGAGACCATCGACACCGGCTACGGGACGTCGTACACCTCGCCGGACTACAGCGTGTCGGGGTGGAACGGTGGCCTGCTGGTCATGTTCTTCATCTGCGCGCTGCTCGCCGCGGTCGCGGCGGCGATCGAGCTGTTCGTGCCGACGCTGCGCCTGCCCTTCCCGATGGCGTTCGTGACCGGCGGTCTGCTCGGTCTGGCCGGCCTGTTCGGCATCATCGAGTTCCTGACCGACATCAGCAGCCTGAAGTACTACAGCGCGGGCGGCTGGATCATGCTCATCCTGTCGCTGGTCGCGCTCGCGGGCGCCGTCCTGGAGATCATGACCGCGCTCAAGGCGCCGAAGGCCGCCGGCACCGCCGGTGCCGCCCAGTGGGGCCAGCCCGCCGCCGGCCAGTGGGGCGCGCCGCAGACCGGTGGCCACCCGGCGCAGCCGCAGGGCCAGTGGGGCGCGCCGCAGAGCGGTGGCCAGCCGCTTCCCCCGCACACCGGCGGTCAGCCGGTTCCGCCGCAGACCGGCGGGCAGCCTGCCCAGCCGCAGCAGCAGTGGGGCCAGAACCCGCCGCAGGGCCAGCCCGGCCAGTGGGGCAACCCGCAGGGCTAGCCTTCGCACCCCGTCGTAGCGCATCGGCGCCGGCCGCACCGCACTGGTGAAGCCGGCGCCGATGTCGTCCCTCAGCAGGTGCGGCCCGGCGTCTCGATGTCGCTTCGCCTGGCGGCTCCGCTCGCGCGACGACCGTGGGGTGATCGGCGCCGTCACCACGGTCGTCGAGCGAGGGCGAGGAACGAGCCCGACGTCGAGACGCCGTGCGCCGAGCGGCTAGCGGCGGATGGTCTCCAGGTACTCGGCGATCCGGCCGATCGCCTCGGTCAGCACGTCGGTGTCCGGGAGGGTGACCAGCCGGAAGTGGTCGGGCTCGAACCAGTTGAAGCCGGTGCCGTGCGTGACCAGGATCTTCTTGGCCCGCAGCAGGTCGACGACGAACTGCTGGTCGTCCTGGATCGGGTAGACCTCCGGGTCCAGCCGGGGGAAGCAGTACAGCGCGCCGTGCGGCTCCACGCAGCTCACGCCGGGGATCTCGTTCAGCAGCCGGTTGGCGAGCTTGATCTGCTCGAAGAACCGGCCGCCGGGCACGATCAGCTCGTCGATCGACTGGCGTCCGCCCAGCGCGGTCTGGATGGCATGCTGCGCGGGCACGTTGGCGCACATCCGCATGTTGGCCAGCAGGGTCAGGCCCTCCAGGAAGTCGCCGGCCAGGTGCTTCGGGCCGGAGACCATCACCCAGCCGGCCCGGTACCCGCACACCCGGTAGGCCTTCGAGAGACCGCTGAAGGTCAGGCAGAGGACGTCGTCCGCGGCGTACGTCGCGACGTGGTGATGCACCGGGGTGACCGCACCGTCGGAGTAGAGGATCTTCTCGTAGATCTCGTCGGCCATCAGCACCAGGTTGTGCCGCCGCGCGATGTCGACCAGGCCCTTGACCGTGTCCTCGGAGTAGACCGCGCCGGTCGGGTTGTTGGGGTTGATCACGACGAGCGCGTGCGTGTTCTCGGTGATCTTCGATTCGATGTCGTCGAGGTCGGGGTTCCAGCCGTTCGACTCGTCGCAGCGGTAGTGCACCGGCGTACCGCCGGACAGCGACACCGCGCCGGTCCACAGCGGGTAGTCCGGCGCCGGGATCAGGATCTCGTTGCCGTCGTCGGTGAACGCCTGCAGCACCATGGTGATGAGCTCGGAGACGCCGTTGCCGATGTAGACGTCGTCGACCACCGTCTCCACCAGGCCGCGGGACTGGTAGTACTGCGCGACGGCCGTGCGCGCCGAGTAGATGCCGCGCGAGTCCGAGTAGCCCTGCGAGTCGGGCAGGTTGTGGACCATATCCGCGACGATCGCGTCGGGTGCCTCGAACCCGAACGGCGCGGTGTTGCCGATGTTCAGCTTGAGGATCTTGTGCCCCTCGGCCTCGAGCCGCTGCGCCTCGACGAGGATCGGCCCTCGGACGTCGTACCGGACGTGGCGAAGCTTCTGGCTCTGGACTATCTGGCGCATCCCTAGATGGTCCCAGACCGTCCGCGCGGGCCGCACACCGCTCTGCCGTGTCGGCGCGGGGTGACGAACCAGCCACCTCCCGGCCGTACGGCGTGGACGCTTGGTCGATCGGCGGCCCTCTGTGAGGCTTCTGGGGTGAGCGCCGGATCTTCCCCTTCAGCGTCGCCGGAGGTGCGTGCGGAGCACTCCCGCGCCGAGTCCAACCCCGTCGTCTGGGGAGCCATCTCGGCGGTCGGCGTCCTGCTGGCCGGGCTGATCGTGCTCATCGCGTTCAGCCTGGTGTCGTGGTCGCTGGAGCACCCGGCCGGCGCCTCCGCCGCCAGCGCCGCGCACGTCGGCGTCCAGGCGTTCTACCTCGCGCACGGCGTGCCGCTGCCCGTCTCGTGGGGTGTGCTGTCGGTGCCGCCGCTGCTGGTCACCGGCCTGCTGGCGATGTTCTTCTACCGCTCGGGGCGCAGCGCGGTGCGCGCCTGCGCGCTGCGGTCGCCGCTGCGGATCGCCGAGTGCACCGCAGCGATGGGCATCACCTACACCGCGGCCAGCGTGATGCTCACGTCGGTGGCCTACCCGGGGCCGCGCCTGCTCGACCTGGGCCGGGTGGCGCTCGCGGCCGGGCTGCTGTCCACCCTCGCGCCGCTGGCCGGCATGCTGCGCGAGAGCGGGTACGGCGCCCGCGTCGTCGCCGCGCTGCCCGGCCCGTCGTACGCCTACACGCGCGGCGCCCTCGCGGCGTGGTGGGCGCTCGGGGCGATGAGCGCGCTCGCCGTGTTCAGCTCCCTCGTGATCGGCTTCAGCGAGACCAGCGCGCTGACCGCAGCGCTCTCGCCGTCCGGCCTCGGCGGGCTGACCGTCATCGCGATCAGCATCGGCTACCTGCCCAACGCGATGCTGCTCGCGGTCGCGTTCGGCAGCGGCGCCGGTTTCGGCCTCGGCGACGGCTCGCAGTTCACGCTCACCGGCGTACGGCGTGACGCGCTGCCGACCTTCCCGCTGTTCGCGGCGCTGCCGCACGAGACCGGCCTGCTGACCTGGCTCGTGGTGCTGGTCCCGGCCGTGGCGGCGGTCGTCGGCGCGCTGACCATGACGCGGCACCTGGAGCGCGAGCACCGGACCCCGGTCAACCTGCTCACCGGCAGCGTGCTCGGCAGCGCCCTGGTCGCCCTCGGTGTCCTGGGCGTCGCGCTGGTCGGGTGGGGGAGCCTCGGCGACGGGCGGCTGGCGAGCGTCGGGGCCGCGCCGCTGCGGACGGCGATCTGGCTGTTCGCCGCGGTGCTGGTGGTCGGCACGGTCGCCGCGTTCGTCGCAACCGCCCGGGCCCTCACGCCGGCCGCCGTGGCCCGCCGCAAGCGGGCGCTGTCGGTCATCGAGACGACCGCCGAGCTGAAGGACCACGACGGCGACGAGGTCGCCGAGCTCGAGACCGACCTCACCGGGCGCCCGGTCATCTCCACGAAGCTGGCGATGCGGCGGCTGGCCCGCACCGGCCGGGTCGCCGCCGCCCGCACCAGGCGCGGCGAGGAGGACGGCCGCAGCGCGAAGAAGACCCCGTCGGCGTCCCTCAGCGTCGTCAAGCGGGCGCAGGAGGCGAAGGCCGCCGCCGTCGTCGAGCAGCAGCGCGCGGCGAAGAAGAACCGCGCCGCGAAGCCCGCGTCGCGCAGCGGGCGCGCCACGCCGTCCGGATCCGGCGCCACCCCTGCGCGCGGTGGCCGGTCGTCCCGCGTCCGCCGGCCGTCGGGTACGGGTGCGAGCCCGGTGCGTCGCACCCGCTGAGCGGCGCCCATTAGGATGGAGAGCCGTGCCCTCCACTAGTCCCGAGCCGTTGCGCCTCGTCGCGCTCGTCTCCGGCAGCGGCACCCTCCTGCAGTCCCTGCTCGACGCGTGCGCCGACCCGGCGTACGGCGCCCGCGTGGTCGCGGTCGGCGCGGACCGGTCCGGCATCCAGGGCCTGCAGCGCGCGCAGGACGCCGGGATCCCGACGTTCGTGCGCCGCGTGGGCGACTACCCGACGCGCGAGGAGTGGAACACCGCCCTCGCCGAGGCCGTGGCCGAGCACCGCCCCGACTGGGTGATCAGCGCCGGCTTCATGAAGATCGTCGGGACGCCGTTCCTGTCCCGCTTCGGCGGACGGATGATCAACACCCACCCGGCCCTGCTGCCGGCCTTCCCCGGCGCGCACGGCGTCCGCGACGCGCTGGCGTACGGCGTCCGCGTCACCGGATGCACGCTGTTCACCGTCGACGAGGGCATCGACACCGGCCCGATCATCGCCCAGCGCGCCTGCGAGGTGCGCCCGGACGACACCGAGGAATCCCTGCACGAACGCATCAAGGTGCTCGAGCGCCAGCTGCTGGTCGACACGATCGCCGGCTTCGTCGCCGAGCGCACCTGAGCGCCCCGCCCACCGCACACCCGACCGCGACGCACCCGCACGAGCACTGGAGAGGCCAACCATGGACAAGATCGAGATCAAGCGCGCACTGGTGAGCGTCTACGACAAGACGGGCCTGGACGAGCTCGCCGCCGGCCTCACGGCCGCCGGGGTCGCGATCGTGTCGACCGGCTCGACCGCGGGCCGGCTGCGGGACGCCGGCGCCGACGTCACCGAGGTCGCCGACCTCACCGGGTTCCCCGAGTGCCTGGACGGCCGGGTGAAGACGCTGCACCCGAAGGTGCACGCCGGGATCCTCGCCGACCGCCGCCTCGACGCGCACGTCCAGCAGCTGGCCGACCTCGGCGTCGAGCCGTTCGACCTGGTGATCTGCAACCTCTACCCGTTCTCCCAGACGGTCGCCGGCGGCGCGAGCCCCGACGAGTGCGTCGAGCAGATCGACATCGGCGGACCGTCGATGGTGCGGGCCGCCGCCAAGAACCACCCCAGCGTCGCGGTCGTCACCTCGCCCGAGCAGTACGGCGAGCTGCTCGCCGCGGTGCAGGCCGGCGGGTTCACCCTCGAGCAGCGCAAGCGGCTCGCCGCGCAGGCGTTCGCGCACACCGCGGCGTACGACGCGGCGGTCTCCAGCTGGTTCGCCAGCGTCTACGCGCCCGCCGACGACTCCCGCTTCCCGGACTTCATGGCCGCCACCTGGCGGCGCGCCGACGTCCTGCGGTACGGCGAGAACCCGCACCAGCAGGCCGCGGTGTACACCAGCGATGCGCCCGGCATCGCGCACGCCGAGGTGCTGCACGGCAAGGCGATGTCGTACAACAACTACGTGGACGCCGACGCGGCCCGGCGCGCGGCGTACGACTTCAGCGAGCCGGCCGTCGCGATCATCAAGCACGCCAACCCGTGCGGCATCGCGGTCGGCGACGACATCGCGGCGGCACACCGCAAGGCGCACGCCTGCGACCCGCTGTCGGCGTTCGGCGGGGTGATTGCGGCGAACCGCCCGGTCAGCGTCGAGATGGCGACCCAGGTGGCCGAGGTGTTCACCGAGGTGCTCATCGCGCCCGGCTTCGAGGACGGCGCGCTGGACGTGCTGCGCGGCAAGAAGAACATCCGCCTGCTGCAGCTCGACCCGATCGAAGGCGCGACCACGGAGCTGCGGCCGATCTCCGGCGGCGCGCTCGTGCAGCAGCTCGACGCGATCGACGCGCCGGGCGACGCGGCGTCCACCTGGACGCTCGCTGCCGGCGAGGCGGCCGACGAGCAGACCCTGGCGGACCTGCAGTTCGCGTGGCGGGCCGTGCGCGCGGTGAAGTCCAACGCCATCCTGCTGGCCGAGGACGGTGCGACGATCGGCGTCGGCATGGGGCAGGTCAACCGCGTCGACTCCGCCAAGCTCGCCGTCGCCCGCGCCGGCGAGCGGGTGCGCGGCACGGTCGCGGCGTCCGATGCGTTCTTCCCGTTCGCGGACGGCTTCGAGGTGCTCGCCGAGGCGGGCGTGCGGGCCGTCGTCCAGCCCGGCGGGTCGGTGCGCGACGCGGAGGTCGTCGAGGCCGCGACCAAGGCCGGCGTCACGATGTACTTCACCGGTACCCGGCACTTCTTCCACTAGGCCTGTTCTGCGGGGCAGCCAGTGACGCTATCGGCCCGATAGCGTTCCGGGCTGCCCCGCAGAACCGCGTGGCGTGCGGGCGCACGTCGCAGGCGGTTACCTGCGGAAGCCGAGCAGCGCGCCGACGAGCGCGGGCAGCCAGGCGCCGACGGTCACCCACCCCATGCCGCTGATCGAGTCGACCAGCTTGCCGTTCGTGGCGATCATGAGCAGTACCGGGCAGCCGAGCATCAGCAGCGCACCGATCAGCGCCGTCGCCGCCGCGCCGCCGTGCGGCCGCGCCGCGAACATCGTCAGCCCGGCGATGAGCGTCAGCAGCGATCCCAAGGCGAGCACGAGGGGCGCGAGGCCGATGAACAGGCCGGTCGACAGCGGGATGCTGTTGCCGGCCTCCTTGAGAACGTCGATCGCCGACATGACGGGTAGCTTGCCCTGGCCGTTGGGCACCAGGCAGGCCGCGAGCCCGGCGAGCGAGCCGATCAGCAGCAGGACGCCGGCGATGGGGTTCGAGCGGGCGAGCGGCTCGTCGGCATCGACCGTGTCGTAGCCGGGGTACACCGGCCGGTAGCCGGCCTGCTCCCCGCGGTACCCGCCCGGCTCGCGCCGGTAGCCGGCCTGCTCAGCCCGGGCGCCGCCGTACTGCTGCGGTGCGCGGCCCGGACCATTGCGCGGAGCGTCGTATCCGCCGTCGGGGTAGCTCATGATCCTCTCCAGGGTCTCGAGGGCGCCAGGTCACCGGCCACGTGCCCGACCGGTGGGCCGTACAGTTCCGCCGTCCGCCGTCCGCCGTCCGCCGTCCGCCGTCCGCCGCCGAGGCCGGGAAGCGGTGGGTTCCACCCCGCTATGGGCGCCGGAGCGGGGTAGAACCCACCGCCAGCGGAGGGATCGGAGTGAAACCCACCGCCAGCGGAGGACCGGGAACCCACCGCCGGAGCTCGGAGCGCGGGACAACCCACCGCCGGCGCCGGCTACTTGCGGGCGAAGCCGACCAGCGCGCCGATGATGGTCGGGATGCAGGCCAGCAGCAGCAGCCACAACCAGATCTGCGCGCCGTTGAAGATCGACGTACCCCCCACGATGATCAGCGCGAGGGACGCGATGAGCATCAGGATGCCCAGGGTCATCCCGGTCCGGGCCGCGCCGGCGTGCCACTTGGGGGCGAACATCTGCGCGCCGGCGGCGAGGACGCCGAGACCGCACAGGAACACGACGATGATCGCCGCGCCCTTGATGATCGAGTTGACGTCGGCCGCCTTGAACAGGTCGACTGTCTGCGCGAGCGGGATCTTCGAGCCCGAGCCTGGGATGAGGCCCCAGAGGACGCCCATCAACCCGCCGACGATCAGCAGGATGCCCGCCGCGGGATTCGCCCGCGGCTTGGTGGCGAGCCGTTCCTGCGGAGGTGCCACCAGCCGGTCGCGCTCGACGTAGGTCTCGCGGGCCGGTGGGGCGTCGTAGCCGTCACGGCCGTCGTAGGCGGGGTCGCGCCGCGCGTCGCGGGCGTCGTAGGCGGGATCGCGCCGCGGATCGCGGGCGTCGTAGGCGGGTTCGCGGCCGTCGTAGGCGGGCTCGCGCCGGGCGTCTCGGCCGTACGGGTCGTTCGTCGGTACGCTCATGATCCCTCCAGGGGGTCGGCGGCGGGCGAACTTGCCGCACCGCATGGACCAACGATGGCACACCCCACGCCGTCGTGCGGGCGCTTAATGCGACCGTGACACAATGTGCCCATGACTGCGACGATCCTCGACGGCAAGGCTGCCGCAGCAGCCATCAAGGCAGAGCTCAAGACCCGCGTCGAGGCATTGGCCCAGCAGGGCGTCGTACCCGGGCTGGGCACCATCCTCGTCGGCGACGACCCGGGTAGCCAGGCGTACGTGCGCGGCAAGCACCGGGACTGCGCGGAGGTCGGCATCGCCAGCATCCGCCGTGACCTGCCCGCCGACGCGAGCCAGGACGACGTGCTCGAGGCCGTCGCCGAGCTGAACGCCGACCCCGGGTGCACCGGCTACATCGTCCAGCTGCCGCTGCCGGCCGGGCTGGACGCCGACGCGGCCCTCGAGGCGATCGATCCCCGCAAGGACGCCGACGGCCTGCACCCGGTGAGCCTGGGCAAGCTGGTGCTCGGCATCGACGGCCCGCTGCCGTGCACGCCCCGCGGTATCGCCGACCTGCTGCGCCGCTACGACGTCCCGATGAACGGCGCGGACGCCGTGATCGTCGGCCGCGGCGTGACCGCCGGCCGCCCGCTCAGCCTGCTGCTGACCCGCCGCTCCGAGAACTGCACGGTGACCATCTGCCACACCGGCACGAAGGACCTCGCCGAGCACACCCGCCGCGCCGACATCGTGGTCGCGGCCGCAGGCTCGCCCGGGCTGATCACCGGCGACATGATCAAGCCCGGCGCCGCCGTCGTCGACGTCTCGTCCAACCGGACCGACGACGGCCTGGTCGGCGACACCACGCCGGACGTCCGCGAGGTGGCCGGCTACCTGGCGCCGATGCCCGGCGGAGTGGGGCCGATGACCCGGGCGATGCTGCTGCTGAACGTCGTGGAGGCGGCCGAGCGGGCCGCGAGCCGCGGATAGCCGTGCGCCGCACGCGGCCCAACCCGCCGGTGATCACCCAGTGGCGCGGCGGCTCGCTGCGCCAGTCGCTGTACATCATCGTGCTGGTGATGCTGCTGATCGGCCTGACGCTGGTCGGCGTCCACCAGTGGCGCAAGGGGCTGCTCGTGATGGGCGCGTCGATGGCGCTCGCCGGGGGCGTCCGCGGGCTGCTGCCGGAGCGATTGACCGGCTGGCTGGCGGTGCGCAACCGGACGTCGGACGTGGTGTTCTGCACGCTGATGGCCGCGGCGCTGATCGTGACCGCGCTGGTGGCGCGGGACAGCTGATCGCGACGGCTGGATATCGCCTACCTCCGCGACAGAGCGGGTCAGCGCCGGTGGCCAGCCCGGATCAGGGGCAGGTGCGGGTCTGCAGCGCGGTCGGCGGCGTCGCGTCGGTGGACGGCGCCGTGCACCCGGTGGTCGTCAGCTGGCGGTCGTCGTTGAGGTACGTCTGGTAGTAGAACAGCTCGGTGCCGTCGCTCTGGACGAGGTGCTTCGCGCTGACCAGGTCGAGGACGCCGTCGGCGTCGAGGTCGACGGCCTGCGTCGACAGGGCCGGGCCCACGGCGGCTCCCTCGATCCTGCCGGTGAGCGCGTGCGAGACCATCCGCATGTCGATGCTGGCCCGCGTCTCGGGCCCGACGACGACGTCCAGCAGGCAGTTGGCCAGGCCGCAGGTCAGTCCCAGGAAGCTCGCGGCGTGCTCTTCCTTGAGGCTCCACACGGTCGGCTGGCCGTCGGCGTACGTCGTGACCACGTGCACGGCGGGCAGCTCGGAGCTCTGCTGGTAGATCTCGATCGTCGCGTTGCTGAAGGTCTCGGTGTGCACCCGCTGGCACTGGCCGGCGGCGATGCAACGCTCGAGAGCGCTGAGATCGGCGTCCGCGGTCTGGCCCGCGGCGCCCCGCTCGGGCAGCGGAGCGATGGAGGCCGGCGTGTGCGCGGCCGCCGGCGCGGCGGGCTGCGAGCACGAGGCGAGCGCCGCCGAGAGGCTGCCGATCATCGCGACCACGGCGCTGCGCACCATGACCGAGCGACGACGCATTGCTTCTCCGTTCCGTGACGCACCCTGGCGTGCGTGTCCCATTGTGCGTGCACTTCCCCGCCTGACGGGCCGGTAGAACCACGGGGTTCGGCAACCGATACCAGGCTGTAATGTTCGTCACGTGACCAAGTAATGCTGTGGTGACCTGCGAATTCGTGGCGCGGTCGGGTTCGCGCACTCGGCCCGGCGGCGAGGTGAAATGATGGCTGCAACGGCTGCGGGCCACGGCTCGCGGCGCCCTCCATCATCGGCACGCTAGGAGACACCTTGAGCACGTCACAGATCGTATGGACCCAGATCGACGAGGCGCCGGCGCTGGCGACGTACTCGCTGCTGCCGATCGTGCAGGCCTTCACGAAGGGCTCTGGCGTCGAGGTCGAGACCAGCGACATCTCGCTCGCGGGCCGCATCCTCGCGCAGTTCCCCGACCGGCTGAGCGAGCAGCAGCGGGTGGAGGACAACCTGGCCAAGCTCGGCGAGCTGGCCAAGACGCCTGAGGCCAACATCATCAAGCTGCCCAACGTGTCGGCGTCCGTGCCGCAGCTCAAGGCCGCGATCAAGGAGCTGCAGGGCCAGGGCTACGACATCCCGGACTACCCCGAGACGCCGAAGACCGATGAGGAGAAGCAGATCCACGCGGCGTACGCGAAGGTTCTCGGCTCCGCGGTGAACCCGGTGCTGCGCGAGGGCAACTCCGACCGGCGCGCGCCGCTGTCGGTGAAGAACTTCGCCAAGAAGAACCCGCACCGGCTCGGTGCCTGGAGCAGCGACAACAAGGCGCGCGTCGTCGACATGTCGCGCGGCGACTTCTACGGCAACGAGAAGTCCGTGGTCATGGACGCCGACGACGAGCTGACCATCGCGCTGGACGGCACCGAGCTCGGGAAGGTATCGGTCTCGGCCGGGGAGATCGTCGACGGCACGTTCATGAGCGCCGCCGACCTGAAGCAGTTCTACCGTGACCAGATCGAGGCCGCGAAGGCCGAGGACCTGCTGCTGTCCCTGCACCTGAAGGCCACCATGATGAAGGTGTCCGACCCGGTGATGTTCGGGTATGCCGTCAAGACGTTCTTCGAGCCGGTGTTCGACAAGCACGCGGCGACGTTCGACGAGGTCGGCGTCAACCCCAACCTCGGCCTCGCCGACCTGCTCGCACGGCTCGACCGGCTGGACGCCGGCAAGAAGGCCGAGATCGAGGCCGACATCCAGGCCTGCTACGACCAGCGTCCGGCGCTGGCGATGGTCGACTCGGACAAGGGCATCACCAACCTGCACGTGCCGAGCGACGTCATCATCGACGCGTCGATGCCGGTCGTGATCCGCGACTCCGGCCAGATGTGGAACGCCGAGGGCAAGCAGCAGGAGACCCTCGCGATGATCCCGGACCGCTGCTACGGGCCGATGTACGAGGCGGTCTTCGAGGACTGCAAGGCCAACGGTGCCCTCGACCCCGCGACGATGGGCTCGGTGCCGAACGTCGGCCTCATGGCGCAGAAGGCGGAGGAGTACGGCTCGCACCCGACCACCTTCATCATCGAGCAGCCCGGCACCGTCACGGTCACCAACCGGGCCGGCGACACGCTGATCGAGCACGCCGTCGAGGCGGGCGACATCTGGCGCATGTCGCGGGTCAAGGACGTCCCGGTCCAGGACTGGGTGAAGCTCGCCGTCACCCGGGCCCGGGCCACCGGCACTCCCGCGTGCTTCTACCTCGATGAGAACCGGGCGCACGACGCCAACGTGATCGCGAAGGTCCGCAAGTACCTGGGCGAGCACGACACCGACGGCCTCGAGATCGTGATCAAGGCGCCGGTCGAGGCGATGAAGTACTGCCTCGAGCGGATCCGCCGCGGCGAGGACACCATCTCGGTGACCGGCAACGTGCTGCGCGACTACCTGACCGACCTGTTCCCGATCCTCGAGCTCGGGACGTCGGCGAAGATGCTGTCCGTCGTACCGCTGCTTGCCGGCGGTGGGCTGTTCGAGACCGGTGCCGGAGGCTCGGCGCCCAAGCACGTCCAGCAGTTCGTCAAGGAGGACTACCTGCGCTGGGACTCCCTGGGTGAGTTCTCGGCGCTGGGCGCCTCGCTGGAGCATGTCGCATCGCAGAGCGGCAACGAGAAGGCTCAGGTCCTCGCCGACACCCTCGACCAGGCGATCGCGAAGTTCCTGGACGAGAACAAGTCGCCGGCCCGCAAGCTCGGCTCGATCGACAACCGCGGCTCGCACTACTACCTGGCGCTGTACTGGGCCCAGGCGCTCGCGGCGCAGTCCAAGGACTCCGAGCTGGCGTCGCGGTTCGCCAAGGTCGCCCAGGAGCTAGCCGAGAACGAGGACAAGATCAACGAGGAGCTGATCGGCGCCCAGGGCAAGCCGGTCGATCTCGGCGGGTACTACCGGCCGGACGCCGAGAAGGCCGCGGCGGCGATGCGTCCGTCCGCGACGCTGAACGCGATCATCGACGGCATGTAGGTCGTACGGCGTACTGCTCGCCTGCGTAACGAGTTCTGCGGGGCAGCCAGTGACGATATCCGGTGGATACCGTCACTGGCTGCCCCGCAGAACTCGTAGGGCGCTCGCGGCCGGTCGGCCCGGCGGGGGACTACCTCGCCGGGCCGGTCGTCGCTAGAGGGTGATGTTCTCGCACTGGATCAGCTTGTCGCGGCCGGCCCCGATGTTGTACGCGAACAGGCACACCTGGTGGCTCCCCGAGCTGAACTCGTAGCCCTCCTCGCCGAGCCACGTGTAGTAGCCGTGGTCGCCGTTGATGCCTGACGGGTTCCAGTAGCGGCTGTCGTAATCGGCGATGCCGCTCTCGATGGGCTGCCCGTCGAAGAACAGCACGATCCGCAGCGACTGGCTGGGGTCGTTCGGGTCGTACGCGTACGCATCCACGAACAGGTCGTTCCAGCCGTTGGCGTCGTAGTCGGCGACGTCTACGACCAGCTCGCCGACGGGGTCGTTCTGCGCGACGTCGACCGAGACCGTGTCGCAGTCGATCCAGGTGTTCACGCCGAAGCCGGTGTTCTGGCCGAGGACGCAGATGTCGTGCTTGCCGGACGTCGCCGGGGTGTAGCTGAAGCCGAAGGCGTGGTTGCCGCCGACACCGTACGGGTGCAGGTAGGGGCTCGGCGCGTTGGTGACGTGGTACGCAATCGGCTGGCCGTTGTCGAAGACCCAGTAGCCGAGGGACTTCGAGAGGTCCGAGTCGTCGATCAGCCAGCCGTTGATGATGATCTGGCCGCCCTTTCCTTCCACGACGATGTCTCCGCGAGGGTTCTTGGCCTCGACGCCGACGTACACGCAGGCGATGATGCCGCTCTGTCCGGCGCCGATGTTGTTGCCGAACAT